>CAIRSA010000396.1 GCA_903881085.1 uncultured Acidobacteriia bacterium | reverse complement strand
ATCGTTAAGCCGTGTGCGGGAAAACCGCACGCACGGTTTGAAAGGGGGACTTTAGAAACGGGCTGGTCTAACGAACCTGTACCGCGCTAAAATTCTACCAATGACACGTGCCCTGACCCTGCTCATCGCTATCGGCTCACTCGTCCTCGCCAAGGACGCCAAGCCGCAGCCAGCCCCGGCGCCTGTTACCAAAACGCAGCGCATGGACTTTCCCGAAAACGGCACGCTGCGTTTCACCAACTCCACGGGCGAGTTGACGGTGGAAGCCTGGGACCAAGCGGGCATGGAGATCACAACCACACTCTCGGCGAAAATCAACGAGCCGGCCAAGGACCTCGACCTGGTGAAGGTCTCAGTCGAACGCAAGGGTGACGGGGTGGTCGTGGCCACCGAGTATCCGCTTACCCGCGTCGGCAAGGTGGCCAAGCATTACGGCGCTCCCGTTGGCTTCTATTTGGAATACCGCGTGAAGCTGCCGAAGTCGGCGAAAGTGATCGTCGATCACAACATAGGCGACCTGCACTTCGATGGCATCGAAGGCGACATCCACGCGACCGCGCGGCAAAGCAACATTACGCTGCAGCTGCCTGAGAAAGCGCAGTACGCGATCGACGCCAAGTGCAATGTGGGTAGCATTGTTTCCGACTTCGCAGGGAAATCAAAGCCGCGCTACTGGTTCACAGGACAGGCATTCACTGAGACCGCTCAGGCCCCGCATAAGCTGTATCTGCGTAACGGCTTCGGCGACATCATCCTGTTCAAGACTCCTGCGCCGGTGTCGCTGCTGCCTGCAATGAATCCGTAAAGTAAATCCGTGCCTACTTCTTTGTCTGGATCGATTTAATGTAGTCGGTCAGATTCGAGATTCTCAGCCGGATGATGGAATTGTCATTGCTGACTGACTTGAACAAATCGCCCCAAATCGGCATCTGATCGTTACCATGCGCGGCGATGCCGCTGCTTCCAACAATCGACATGGCGATGCGCTCATCGGGGAACTTCCCTTTGTTGTTGATCGTCATCTTAGTGAGGTCGCCGGGCGAGTGCTTCATCGCTGGGGCAGCTGGGCCGTTGCCCTTGCCGTCGGCTCCATGGCAGACAGCGCAATACATGGAGAACATGGCCTTCCCGTCAACGGGCGAGGTCTGTTTCAGGGGGACTTGCTTGATGGTGGGGCCGTCGGCGGCAAACATGGTGGCGGCGGTGAGGATGGACAAAAATGCGATACGCATACAAACTCCTTCGGCCTTCCGCATGCACGTCCCGTGCCAACGCTGTAAACAAGACCTCGTTGTCCGCTATTGCCAAGCTCTCTGTGTGAATTTACGCAGCAAAGTGGGGCAGGTTGGTAACCCAATGTCGCTTACATTGCAGGCAACCTGGCGAATGTCCGGGACCGCTTCGTGGCGCGGACACTCGTGTCTGCCGCGTCCCGACTTTTCGGGACGCCTTGTTTGCAACACCGAGCCAAGCCTCGGCACGAGTGCCGAGGCGGCAGGCAAAAGTGCCTGCGCCACAAAACAACCGGCAATGTAAGCGACATTGGGTTGGCAACCTGCGGCCGAGTGGCACTCGGCCCAACTCACTTACTAGAACGTCAGCTCCACAATCGTATCAATCGCATGCCGGTGCTCCGCCGCCACCCGCACCTCAAGCCCGCCAGCCGCCTGTGTAACTACCGCCTTCCCACCAGTCAAAGCCCGGCTCTTCACCAGTTTCTTTTCAACCCCCGGAATCAAAACCGCCTCGCCCGGCCAACGCAGAATGTGCAGATAAACCAAATTGCCGCGGTGCGTACTGCCACCCCACCAATTACCCTCCGGCAGCACAAAGCCACGAGCCCCGGCCGGCCGTTTCTTCTCATCAGGCGCAACAAAAGGTCCGCCGCGAGTCCCATAAATGCTCTGCCCGTACTTCCGCATAAACGCGCCCATCTCGCGCAGCCGGGCCGCGTGCGATGCTTCAATCAACCCGTCGGGCCGTGGCCCCACGTTGAACAGCAAATTTCCGTCCCCAATCGCGCTCATCACCAGCCCTCGCAGGCACTCCTCAATCGGCCGCAGCGGGTCACCGGGCTTGTACGACCATTGCCGGCCCACCGTAGCGCAAGTCTCCCAAGGCCGGTTGAACTGCGCGAAGCCGATGCGCTGCTCTGGCGTGTCATTATCGGCCGGAAGCCCGGCGCGGTTATTGATCACGATGCCCGGCTGCAACTCGCGCATCATGCGCAGCAGGCGCACCGCATCCCAGTCCTCGGCCTTTCCACCCAGCCCATCGAAGAACCACATGCTTACTTTGCCGTAGTTCGTGCAAAGCTCGCGCACCTGCCCATGCACATACTCAATGAAGCGCTTATGCGCCTCCTCGCCATTGCGGTAGTCGGTGTGGTGCCAGTCCGGCTGCGAATAGTAAATACCGAACTCCATTCCGCCGCGATGGCAGGCGTCCGCGACCTGCCGCACGATGTCTTTGCCATACGGGCATTCCGGACTGGTGATTTTATAATCGGAGTACTTCGAATCGAACTCGCTGAAGCCGTCATGATGCCGGCTGGTGAACACCATGTACTTCATGCCGGCGTCCTTGGCCAGCTTCACCCAATCGTTGGCGTTGAACTTTTGAGGATTGAACTTCTTGTACAGATTGTCATAGACGTCGACTGGAATCTCGCCCGTCTTCGCATCTTTCCGCCCGCGCCGCTCACCGCCGCGCGACCAGCCGATCTCTGTCCCCACAATACTCACCGGACCCCAATGAATGAACATACCAAAGCGCAGGTCCTTCCAGTGTTCGATGGCCGCCGGTGGGGCACCGGGGTCCTGCCACGCATTCAGCATTGGCGCAGCAAGCGGGAGAGCTAAGAAATTGCGTCTGTTCAAGACAAACACCTCCATAACTCCCTATCTTATCCGATGTGGAGCAGATTGGTAATCTGCAGCCGATTTGAAATGCCGCTATCAACAACGAAACCTCTCGGGGACGGAGGGATCTGTCCCAAGCGCAGTGCGTGGACAGCGCCCTCCGTCCCCTTACTGGACATCCTCCGTCCAACCATTGTCTGAAAAACGAGTGACATTGGCTTGCCATTCCGCCCTACTCCACGTCAATAATCCCCCGCCGGAACGCTTCCGACACCGCCTGCGCACGATCGCTACATCCCAGCTTCGCGAACAGATTGCTAGCATGCACGCGCACAGTCCCTTCGCTGATGTTGAGCGATGAGGCGATCTCTTTATTCGATTTTCCCCGCGCAATCAGCGTCAAAATTTCAGTCTCCCTCGAACTCAACGCCGTGCGCGGCACGCGCTCAAGTAACTGGTTGGCAATCTCAGTAGGCAACGGGCGTTGGCCGGCATGAACAGCCCGAATCGCGTTCACCAGATCCTGCCCCTTCACGTCCTTCAGGAAGTAAGCCCGCGCCCCGGCCTGGAAAGCGCGGAAGATGTTTTCGTCGCCGCCGTAAGTGGAAAGCACAATGATACGCGCCCGCGGAGACTTGGCAAGTATCGCGGAGATGGCGTCGATTCCATTCAGGCCCGGGATGCGCAGGTCCATCAGCGTAACATCCGGATGGTGCTGATGATATGAATTGACAGCCTGCCGCCCATTGCCGGCTTCGGCAACAGTAACCATATCCTGCTGGCTATTAATGATCGCTTTAAGGCCTTCGCGAACCACGAAGTGATCTTCCACGATCATGATGCGGATTTGAGGAGATTGTGTCATTGGATCAGGCTGAAAACGGCACGGTTATCAACAACTCGGTTCCTTTTCCGGGAGCGCTCTTCAACGAAAACGATCCGCCAATCCGCTCGGTGCGTTCGCGCATGCCAGTTAGCCCATAGTGGCCGATGCCAAGCGGGATTTCGCGGCCTGCGTCGAAGCCGCCTCCATCATCCGCCACACGCAGGGCAAGTTGCGAGGTGCCATAATTCAGCTCAATCTCAATGTTACTCGCCTGGGCGTGTTTCAACGCGTTCGCCATTGCTTCCTGAAAAATGCGCAGCAGATTCTTTTCGGTAACCGGGCTCAACCGGTGCGGCGTGCCGGTAACTTGCACGGAAGTGTGCACCGGCGAGTTAACAGCCAGCCTCTGTGCGATCTCCGGAAGAGCCAGAGGAAGGTCCGCGCGGTCCAGTTCGTCCGAACGCAGATCCGTCACCGCGCGGCGCGCCTCGGCCAGACTATAGCGGGTAAGACGGCAGGCTGTGTCGATCTGTTCGCGCAGGCCCTGAGGAATCTCTTGCAGCTGCATGGTCATCGAATCCAGCTGCAGTGCGATACCGGCCAGGTTCTGCGCAAAGGTGTCATGGATATCCTGCGAAATGCGGTTGCGCTCGGCCAGCACAGCCGAATAACGTGCCTTCACTTCATGCATATGATAGCGGTAGAACAACCACGCCAGTAACAGCACGGAGCTTAGCATCAGCGCCAGAAACATCTTGGTTTGATAAAAATGCGGAGTAAGTTCAAACACAAACACTGCGCCCTGTGGATTCCACTCGCCGCCCGCATTACCTGCCGTCACTCGGAAGCGGTAAGTCCCCGCCGGCAGATTGGCATAGTAAGCAAAACGGCGGCTGCCTGCATCCACCCAATCGGTATCGAAGCCTTCCAGCAAGTATCTAAACTGTACCTTCTCCGGCGCCAGATAACTGAGCGCGGCGTAGTGCACTTCAAACTCGCCTGAACCGAGCGGCAGCCTTGGCTGCTGAGTCACTTGTTGAGCGGCCTTGTTGAGGGTCGCACTCTCAATCTCTACCGGCGGCACGAAGGTGCTGTTATCAAGGTGGTTTGGGTCGACCACTACCATTCCCTTCATGGAACTGAACAGCAACGTACCGGCCCTGGTTTTCCATACTGCGGGCTGGTTGCCCACGTTGCAGGCTCGCGTCCGCATGCCATCGCGCAGGCCATAGGTTTCTGCGATGATTCGCTTGCTGGTGCCTGAAGCATAGGCGCGCAGGCTGGACTTGCTGACTTTGATCAAACCCTGCGCCGATCCGAGCCAGAAGTTTCCCATGCCATCGTCGAGTATGTTGTAAATAAAGTTCACCGGCAAACCGGAGGCGGAGTTGTAAGTGAAGAACTTCCCATCCTTGAGCCGCGTAATCCCTCCGCGTGAAGTGAACCAGATTGCTCCCTCCTCATCCTCGTGAATGGCGGAGACACGGTTGGCTGCAAGTCCGTTGCTTGTCCCGTAGGTGGTGAACTTTCCGTCTGACCAGCGGCTCACGCCTGCTCCGAAGGCGCTGATCCACATCGCGCCGTGCGAATCCTGAAAAATGGCGCGGATACGGTTTCCGGCCAGCCCGTTGCGGTCACGCAGGTTTGTGAAGCTGTTGTTCTCGAACTGGAAGAGGCCGTCGCCATCGGTACCGACCCACATTTTACCCTTCGCGTCGCGGAAGATCACCTCGATTTCCGAAACGCCTTTCCACGCGCTGTGATAACTAAGCCTTCCAGATTCGAGCGTGAGTAAGTTCTTTCCTTCGGCGATCCACAGCTTGCCGCCGGCATTTTCAGCAAACGAACGCACAGGACCAAGCCGGCGCCCTTCCAGCAAGGGAAAAGCCGTTGCGTGCCCGTCGCGATAAAGCACAAAGCCGCTTGCCGTGCCCACCAGCACATCGCCCGACTTCGTCTCAAAAACGGAACGGGTACTATCATTGGGCAGGCCATCTGAAGTGGTTAATGTTGCCAGTTGTTTCTTCCGCAGGCGCGCCAGGCCGCTCGATTGCAGGCCCGCCCAGATGCTGCCTTCGCGGTCGGCATGCAGACTATAAACTACGCCCAGGTTCGTCTTGGGGTCTTCAAACAGCACGGGCTCAAAACGGGTTTCTTTGAACTTGAGCAACGTCTGCCCAAAGGCTGTCCAGATACCTCCCGCGGGGTCCTCATAAAGCAACGTGACTTGCGGCGTGTGGTTTGGTCCGTGATTGAAAGTGGTAACCTGGCCGTTCTTCCAGCGTTTGATCACGGCATCGCTGAAGCCGATCCACAGCGCGCCGTCTTTGGAGCAAACCAATTGTTCAACCGCTCCGTCGCGCTCCGTAACAATCCCCTCCACAGGCGAAAAGTTATTACCCTTGAAGCGGAGCAGCCGCGACGGCCCGGCCACATAAACCGCATCGGCGGAACTGGCACAAAGCGGTCCGAAGTTAGAACCATCCACGCTGCTGAAATTGGCGAAAGTGCCGTGCGAATAGCGGCTGATGCCGCTTGGTGTCGATAGCCAGATGTTGCCGCTGGAATCCTTCACAATGCGCGTGACCACATCGTCAGGCAGGCCATCCGCCGTCGTATAGGTATGGAAATGCCCGTCCTTCATCCTCGTGAGTCCGCCACCGTAGGTGCCTATCCAGAGGGCAAATTCATTGTCCTCCTGCAGCGACCACACTTCGTTGTCTTTCAGGCTGCCGGTCTCAACCGTGAAGGCCGTGAAGCCAGTGCCGTTGAACCGCACCAGCCCGTTGTCTGTGCCGAGCCAGATGTAGCCGTCGTGAGTTTGCGCAATGGCACGAATGCGCGATTGCGGCAGTCCTTCTGCCTCGCGCCAGTAATCCAGCCCGTAGTTGCTGCGCTCCACGGGCAGCCCGCCAGGCGGCGATGCAAGCGTGTGCGACAGCAGGAAAAACGCGGCGACAATGATGGCAGACAGCGGCATGGCGAAATTCCCGACTACCTAGCATAACGCCGGAACGCCGCCGGCACACTATGACATTTGCATAGAAGGTGGTATTGCGAGCGTCTAATGACAATTCTACTAGGATGCTATACGATACCTCAGACGTACTATTTCAGGGCTTTCGGTAAAGAGGAACAATGTCTACAACTTCGTCGTTGAGAACAATCCACGCACTTGTTTTTGCGTGCGCCATGGCAGGCGCGGCTTTTGGTCAAAGCAGAGGATCAATCACCGGAACAGTCAAAGATTCCAATGGCGGTGTGGTGCCCGGCGCCACGATTTCCGCGGCAGATGCCGCGCGCGGAGTAGCCCAGACGGCTACATCCAATGGCGAAGGCGATTTCGTTTTCCCGTCACTTCCACCGGGCACATACACGCTCGACATCAGTTTCGCCGGGTTCAAGAAGAGCGAACGCAGTGGCGTTATGGTGCCTGTCTCCACGAAAGTAAACGTTGGCGACGTGATGCTGGAAGTTGGTAAGCAGACCGACACGGTGACCGTAGCGGCTGAGGCTGGACAACTCGAAGTCCAGACTGAATCGGGGGAACGGTCAAACGTAGTCACCAACCGGCAACTGCGCAACATCGCACTGAATGGCCGAAATGTGGTCGATCTGATGCGAACCATTCCCGGCGTCATCGCTGGCGGTGTCACGGCCAACGCGGCGTCCACTGTAACCAACATCACAGGCGGCTTTTCAATCAACGGTACGCGCAGCGCGCAGCATGAATACACCATGGATGGAGTTACAAATCTGAACCTTGGTAACAACACCGGAGCCCTTGTCTCGATCAACCCTGACGCGCTTGACGAAGTGAAGGTGTTGACCTCTAACTACCAGGCCGAATATGGCCGCGCCGGCGGCGGTTTGATTGCGTTGACCACCCGCGGCGGATCTAACGATTATCACGGCGGCGGACGGTACTTCCGCCGGCACGACAGCATGAACGCCGACCCCTACTTCAACGATCTTCGCGGCGGCTCTGCCAATGGATTTCCGCGTCCGCTCTACCGCTATAACTTCTACGGTTATGACATCGGTGGTCCGGTTGTGATTCCGAAAGTATTCAACGGCAAGAACAAACTGTTCTTCTTTTTTAGCCAGGAATACTACCAGCAACTGGTGCCACAGGCAGCCTCGGTGAACATTCTGGTGCCGACGGCGGCTGAGCGCGGTGGCGACTTCTCCAAGACCGTCGACGGTTCGGGCAAGGCCATGATCATTACCGATCCAACCACTGGCCTGCCGTTTCCGGGCAATGTAATTCCTGCCAATCGCCTCTATGCGCCGGGCAAGGCGATCTTGAACTTCCTGCCCGCTTCAAATACCACCGCGGGCGGAAACGTTTACAACTATTCCTCACAGGTTCCAAGCTCATATCCGCGCAACGAAACCATCATGCGCGGCGATTATCAGCTTACCTCCACAGCAAGGTTGAGCGTCCGCTGGGTTTATAATCACGACGATCAGCAATTCGCCTACGGTACGACCACCGCGTCGTGGAACTGGCCACTTACAATCACAGATCGCAAGAACGGCCCCGGTAGCATTCCCACCATCTCACTTACCAACAACATCACACCCACGTGGGTGAACGAATTCATCTTTGGCGCCGGGCGAGGCGGTGTCACCATCGCTCCTAAAGACGACCGGGCGACGCGCGCTGCGGCCGGAATCAATACACCTTTGCTATATCCGGATGCGAACAGCAGCAACCTGATCCCTAGCTTGAACTTCGGCGGCATTCCTAGTGCGACTACCGCTAATACTTCCGTATTCGGAGCGTTCGACCAGCGGTTTTCCATTTGGCATGCCATGGACAATCTGACGAAGGTGAAGGGAAATCATGTCTTCAAATTCGGCTTCTACTATCAGAGCGCTTCGAACGCAAGTAACTCGCAGACCCACGTCGAAGGCGACATCGATTTCACCAATAGCGCCAGTAATCCGCTGAATACGGGCAATCCCTTTTCGAATGCGTTGCTCGGTGTATATACCTCTTTCCGACAGGATAACGCCAAGCCGTATGCCGATTACATCTATCACGACATCTCCTGGTATGTGCAGGACACGTGGAAGATCCATCCCCGCCTGACGCTTGATCTGGGCATGCGCTTCTCGTGGTATCAGCCGGTGTATAACCGGGCCGGAACCGGCGATGGCGGCTTTTTCAACCCCAACCTTTATGATCCGGCGAAGGCTCCGCGCATTTACCGCCCGGTCTGCGTGGGCGCGGCCACCTGCGCCTCCGGTGCGGCCACCTACCGTGCACTTGACCCAGGCTTAACCGCTACCCCGTCACTGGCAAATACGCTCGGGAGTTTCTATGTCGGCAAACTTGTGCCTGGCTCGGGTAACTTCACCGATGGCATAGCGCTTGTATCGAATGGATATCCCAAAGGGGGTCTCAACGCACCTGTCATCCTGCCGCAACCGCGCCTCGGCCTGGCCTGGGATGTAGCCGGCAATCACAAGACCGTGGTAAGAGCTGGCTTCGGCGTCACGTTCGATCGCTACCAGAGCGGCATCACAGGGTTCGGTGCAACCAATCCTCCTTTTGTGTTGAGCCCGACCTTGTCCAACGGCTACTTGCAGGACATCACCAGTGGCGGTGGCGGAGCCCTTTCGCCGCTAACAATCACCGGAGTGAATGAGAATTCGAAATTCCCGACTATCTATAGTTACAGTTTCGGTGTGCAGCGCAACCTCGGAGCCGGAACGGTCATCGATGTGGCGTTTGTTGGTTCCCAGTCGCGTCACTTAGCACGCAGGAACAACCTCAACGCTCCCAAATACGGCGCTACATTCACTCCTGGAGGACAGGATCCCACGAAGTACGCCAACGGCGTGATTCCTGCCACGGAAGCCGGCCTGCCCGCCATTTATTCGGCGGCTAATGCAAAGTTCAGCGGAACCAATGCCTTGCCGGTCGACTATCTGCGGCCCTACCAGGGCTACAGCGATATCACTTACTATAACTTCGACGGCAACTCCAATTACAAGTCGCTGCAAATTGAGTTCCGCCGCCGGTTTACCAAAGGGTTGACGTTCAGTGCGGCCTACACACTCTCCAAAACGCTGACAACAGTCTCCGACGACGGTACTTACACCAATATTCAGAACGCACACTACGATTACGGCCTGGCGACGTTCGATCGTACGCACTATTTCGTTGGCACGTTCGTGTGGGATCTGCCCAAGCCGGGCCGCATGCTGGGTGGCAATGCCTTAACTCGTGGCGTGTTTGGCAACTGGACAATCACAGGCAACACATCGATCGCCAGCGGCAGCCCGACGGAGTTGGGTTTGAGCATTTCTGGTCAGGACGCTGGCAGCCGCTTGCTTGGAACGTACTCAGCCGGTAACCTCGGCGGACAGGCTCCGCGTTTCCTGATCAGTGGTTCTCCGCAAGATGGCGGCACAATCAACGCTGCAGCCTTCTCCGTTCCTGGCGTCGGCAATCAGGGGCCGTATCCACGCTTCTATTTGCGCAACCCGGGAATTCATAACCAGGATCTTTCGATCTTCAAGAACTTCCCGATCAGCGGCGATGGCCGGATGTTCCTCCAACTGCGCGTGGAAGCCTTCAACGTCTTCAATCATCCGCAGTTCTCCGGTTATAACCTCGCAACCAATATTGTTAACGGCGCAGGCCAAACCGGCAACGCGATCTTCAGCAACTTCACTGGCCTGGCTGTGACAAATAACGTCCGTCCTGCGGGCAGTTCGTCCGTACTCGGCACTTACTTCGGCGAATACAATGGCGCGCGCGACATGCGCATCATCCAGGTTGCCGCGAAGTTCTACTTCTGAGGCAGAGCCAAGGGTAGGACAGGCGGTCCGCCTGTCCACCCACTGACTTTTATTTCGGCAGCGCAAAAGAAAGAATATTCGCCCCCGAAGCCACCGCCACATACTGGCGTCCACCAACCGTGTAAGTCATCGGAGACCCCTTCCAAGTATTACCCGCTTCGAAATGCCAAAGGGTCTTCCCCGTTTTCGCATCCACCGCGGCGAAGCCACCGCTGGTTTCGCCGTAAAACACCAGGCCACCAGCAGTTGCCAGAACGCCAGAGTAGTTCTTTTCAACCGGGCCGATCTGTGGGATCTCCCACTGGATCGCCCCGGTCTGCACGTCCAAAGCTCGCAGCAACTTGCGGCCGGGATCCTTCGGATTATCAAGAAATCCGAAGCCACCCTGGCGAGCCTGGCGGTAACTGCCACAATCTTCCACGACCATCAGGTAATAGAGCCCTGTAAGTGGACTGAACGCCGGAGAATACCAGTTCGTCGCGCCTCGCACCGCCGGACAGGCCTTCACTCCGGTTGGCGGAACGGCGTTGTTTGCCGTCAGAATCGGCCGGCCATTCGAATCGATTCCGCTTGCCCAGGTCATCTTCTTCACAAAGGGTGTGCCCAGCAGGAACTTGCCATTCGTGCGGTCAAGCACATAGAAAAAGCCATTGCGGTCGCCGTGCAGAAGTAACTTTCGATCCACACCCTGGAACTTCGTATCAACTAACACTGGAGGCTCAACGGCATCCCAGTCATGAATGTCATGCGGTGTGAATTGAAAATGCCACTCTAGCTTCCCGGTTTTCGGATCCAGCGCCACCACGCTGTTGGAATACAAGTTGTCACCCTCTCGCTGCGTGCCATCTGTATCTGGATACGGGTTGCCTGTCGGCCAGTACAGTAAGTTCAGCTTGGCGTCGTAAGTACCAGTCAGCCAGGTGCCGCCGCCGCGCCCTTCGGTGTCGGTACCCTTCCATGTTTCAGAGGCCGGTTCGCCGGGTTTGGGAACGGTCCAGAACCGCCACGCCAGCTCGCCCGTTGTTACCTTCCAAGCTCCCACGAAACCGCGGATGCCCTGGTCGCCGCCTGCCACGCCGGAGATAACTAAATCATTCACCACCAGTGGTGCACCAGTCGCCCCATATTTCTGCGGTGTCTCAGGCATGTACACGTCCCAAAGCAGCGCTCCGGTGAGGCGGTTAAGGCAGATCATGTGGTTGTTGTCGGTATTGAAAAAGACCCGGTCACCGAGTAAGGCCGCTCCGCGATTGGCTCCCAACAAAGCGTCGCCGGCGATGTTCGGCTCCGTGGAGCGGGGGCGCGTCCATCGCCAGATCTCGCGTCCGGAGCGGGCATCGAGTGCAAAGACCATGTTCGGGCCGGTCACGATCATCATGCCCTCATAGACCAACGGAGTTGTTTCCAGCGGCTGATACTGGATGGGATAAATCCACTGCGGCTGCAGGCGACTTACATTGCTTGTGTTGATTTCGTTCAGCTCGCTGTAACGGTTGCCGCTGTACTTACCGTAGTAAGTGGGCCATTCGCCAGGCTTGGGATTCAACAGATCAGCGAACCCGCTGGCCGCGGGTACATCTGACTTCAGGGGACCAGGTTCCACTCCGCCTAACCGGCTCAGCCAGGCGAGCAAGTTCTGTTGATCGGCTTTGCTAGCCCGCACTGGGGGCATCAGCGACGTCGGCTCGGTTTCGATCCGCGTGTACTCCTGCTCCACGAGGAAGTGCAACTTCCCGTCGAGCGATTGCAACTGCGCGTCGTGGCTGCCCTGGCTGCGCAGGAAGCCGCGCAAGGTGGTGCCGTCCTTTATGTGGACCTTCGCAACCCCATATCCGGGAGCGATACGGGCGCTTGGTTCATAGAGGGCCTGCTCCAGTTCGGCCAGGCTCAGTTGCCGGCCAACGCTCGAAAGATCAGGCCCCTTATTCCCGCCCCGGCCTCCGGCGGTATGGCAGGTGGAACACTTGCCCTCGCCGAAGAAGAACCGTTCGCCCGCCGCCCTGTCTCCAGGCAGCGCGGCTTCAAAGGCGGTCCCATTCAGAGACCGCACATAGTTGGCAAGCGCGTCGACCTCGCCGTCAGGAAGTTTAAAACCCGGCATCCCGCCAGGTGTGCCATTGCGAATGATGCCGGCGATTTCGGCGGTAGTCCGCGTTCGCATTCGCCGGTTCGCTGCAAGCCCCGGACCGCGATCGCTGCCATCGGCCTCCGAGCCATGACAGACGGAACACTTTGAAAGGTACGCTTGCCGCGTCGTGGCGGCGTCCTGCGCATGTAAGCGAAGCAGGGCGATGAAGAAGAGAACGAGTCGCATATAGCAGCTAACATTATGTCACTTGATAATTAGGGTCAGAGGTCTCTGACCCTAATTAGCGATTCCGTTGTAAAATAAAAAGATTGCTCCAAATGAAGACCCTTCGATGGATTGCCGCTGCCTTTTGCCTCCTGCCGTTGCAGGCACAGACTGAGCGTGCGCTTGTACAGCGCTACTGCTTCGCTTGCCACAACAACACCGTCAAGACGGCTGGCGTTTCCTTGCAGGGCGTGGAGTTTAACTCCGCCGCTGGGAAGGCCGAGCTGCTGGAAAAAGTTCTTCGCAAAGTGAAGAACGGGCAGATGCCGCCTTCCACTGCGCCGCGTCCGGCCGGCGATGCGTCGCTCGCGTTTACGAAGTCGCTTGAGACGATGCTCGATGCCGAAGGCACTGCCCATCTGAATCCAGGGCATCCGGGGATACACCGGTTAAATCGTGCTGAGTACAGCAATGCCATCCGCGACATTTTTGCCCTCGATGTAAAGCCCGGCGCGATGCTGCCTGTGGACGATTCCGGCTACGGCTTTGACAACATCGGCGATGTGCTCTCTGTATCGCCTGCGCTGCTTGACCGCTACTTGTCGGTGGCACGAAAAGTTTCGCGGCTGATCATTGGCGACCCGTCCATTAAACCGAACGAAGAGAACTTTGAACCGCGCCGCGATAACAACCGCGGCAACTCGCCAGTGCCTGCGCGTCTGGAATGGGTCAGCGAAGATCTGCCCTTCAACTCCGCAGGCGGCCTGGCCATCAAGTATTACTTCCCGCTCGATGCGGAGTACGTTCTGCGCGTGAACTTCGGTGCTCCGAATGCTCCGATGTCCGATCAGCCGTTTGAGATCCGCATGCCGATCAAAGCAGGATTACGTTCCGTTGCCGTAACGTTTCCTCGTGAATCTGTCAGGCCGGAAGTTGCGGTTGCGTTCACTCCCGGTGGCGGCGGCGGGCGCGGCGGCGGGCGGCCGGAAGGCATGAAGGTCGCGATCGACATCCGGCTGGATGGTGCCAGCGTGAAACGAGGAACCACTCCGGGCATTTCGGGCAGCCTGCCGCGCCTCAACAATCTGGCGATTTTAGGACCTTATAATCCGACCGGCTCCGGCGATACCGCAAGCCGCCACAGAGTGCTGATCTGCAAACCGGCCTCGGCTGCCGAAGAGTCTGCCTGCGCGGAGAAGATTCTGGCCAGCGTTAGCCGCCGCGCTTACCGCCGGCCGGTGACATCCACCGATGTGAAGCCGCTGGTTAGGTTCTACGCTCAGGCACGCGCCAAAGGCGGATTTGAATATGGCATTCAAAAAGCGATTGAGGCGATTCTGGTCTCGCCCGATTTTCTGTTCCGCGTTGAGACCGATCCGGTTTCGAAAGGTGCGCCCAGCGTCCATCGCGTGAGCGGTATCGAGTTGGCCTCGCGACTCTCGTTCTTCCTCTGGAGCAGCGTGCCCGACGACGAACTGCTCGAACTCGGCGTCAACGGTAAGCTGGCCACTCCGGCAGTGATGAAGCGGCAAATTGATCGCATGCTTGATGATCCGCGCTCCAGTTCCTTGACGGCGAACTTCGCCGGTCAGTGGTTGCAGATTCGAAACCTTGCAGCGGCTAAACCTGACCCGGTGGTGTTCGGCGAATTCGATGAGAGCCTGCGGTACAGCATGCAGCGTGAAACCGAACTGTTCTTCGATAGCATTGTGCGCGAGAACCGCAGTGCGCTCGATCTGTTGCGTGCCGATTACACCTTCCTGAATGAGCGGCTGGCCAAGCACTACGGCATTCCGCGCATCTATGGATCGCAGTTCCGCCGCGTCACTGTTACCGACCCGAATCGCGGTGGCTTGTTGGGCCAAGCCAGCCTGTTGACTGTGACGTCGCCGCCGAACCGCACATCCGTTGTGCAGCGCGGCAAATGGATTTTGGATAACCTGCTCGGCGCACCTCCGCCGCCTCCGCCGCCGGATGTTCCGGCACTGGAAGCGAGCTCGAAGAAGCATCAGGACGTGAGCCTGCGCGTCGCGCTCGAGCAGCACAGGGCAAACCCCGGATGCGCCGGTTGCCACGCGGTGATGGACCCGATCGGATTCGCGCTGGAGAACTTCAACGGCATCGGGCAATGGCGGACCAAAGACGGCGTGGCTGATATTGACGCCTCGGGCAAGCTTCCCGACGGCACGCAGTTCACCGGTCCGGCTGGCTTGAAGAAAGCGATGACCACGGTGCGGCGCGAAGAGTTCGCAGGCGCCGTGACGGAACGATTACTGACTTATGCACTGGGGCGTGGCGTGGAATATTACGACCAGCCTACGGTGCGTGCGATTCTTCGCAGCACGGCGTCGAGCGAGTACGCCATGCGCGACATTATTTCCGCTGTAGTAATGAGCCCGCCATTTCAAATGAGGAGATCGGCAGATCAATGATCCTAACTCAGAAACACATCAACCGCCGCGCGCTGTTGCGCGGGGCGGGGGCCGCACTGGCCCTACCTATTCTCGATTCGATGGTGCCGGCGATGGCCGCCACACCGAAGAGCGCGGCCAATCCGGCGATGCGCCTGGGCTTCATGTACGTGCCGAACGGCATTATTGATTCGGCGTGGGCGGCCAAGGGCGAAGGCGCTGCGTTTGAGTTCAACGAGACGATGAAGGCGCTGGAACCGTTTCGCAACCAGGTGATGGTGCTGAGCAATCTTGCGCAGATCAACGGCCGGGCGCTGGGCGATGGCGGCGGCGACCACGCGCGTGCTGGGGCATCGTGGTTGACTGGCGTGCATCCGAAGAAGACCGAAGGCGCCGATATCCACTCGGGCATTTCGGCCGATCAGATTGCGGCGAAAGAGTTCGGCAAAGAGACGCAGTTCCGTTCGCTGGAGATTGGCGTGGAAGCGCCGAGCCTGGCTGGCGGTTGCGATTCCGGTTATAGCTGCGCTTACACCAACACGATTTCGTGGACCACGCCGACTTCGCCGAATCCGATGGAAGTAAATCCGCGCACGCTGTTCGAGCGCTTGTTTGGCGATGGCGACACCACCGATACCAAAGCGCGCATGGAACAGATGCGCGATCGCGGCAGCCTGTTGGATTTCGTGAAGGGCAGCCTGGACCGCTTGCAGACGCGCATCGGACCCGGCGACCGCCGCAAGCTGACGGAGTATCTGGATTCGATCCGCGACATTGAACGCAGAATTCAAAAGGCCGAACAGCAGAGCGCGACCATGAAGATGCCGGTGATCAACAAGCCGCTCTCGGCTCCGGAAGAGTTCGTGGATCATGCGCGGCTGATGATGGACTTGATGGTTGTGGCGTATCAGGCCGACCTTTCACGCGTTGTCACGTTCATGCTGGCGCGCGAAGGCAGCAACCGCAGCTATCGTGAAATCAATGTTCCGGACGGGCACCACAACTGCACGCATCATCAGAACGAGCAGGACAAGATCGATAAGACCATCAAGATCAATACGCACCATGTGAAGCAGTTCGCGTACATGATCGACAAGATGAAGAACACGCAGGATGGCGATGGCACGCTGCTCGATCACTCGATGATTCTTTACGGCAGCAGCATCGCCGATGGCAACGCGCACACGCACACCAATCTTCCGTTGGTGCTGGTGGGCGGCGGTTGCGGCAAGATCAAGAGCGGCCGGCACATCAAGTACGGTCCGGAAACTCCCATGACGAACCTGCTGTTGACCATGTTGGATAAGTCAGGCGTGCAGACTGAGAAGCTGGGCGATAGCACGGGGAAGTTGCAGCATCTTTCCGATGTTTAAGAGGCCGGCATCGCTGATTCTTTCGGGCGCTCTCCTGTTTGGGGCGGCCGACACAAGCCTCATTGACGCGTTGAAGCGGCGCGATATGAAGGCTTTTGAGTCCCTGTTGGCAAAGGGTGCGGAGATCAACGCGGCGGCTCCCGATGGCGCGACTGCACTGTCGTGGGCGGTGTTTCTCGACATGCAGAAACAGGCCGAGGAGTTGCTGGCGCAGAAGGCGAACGTCAATACCAAAGGCGATTACGGCGAGACTCCTCTGACGCTGGCGTTGGCCAACGGCAATGCGACGCTGTCAGAGAAGTTGCTGCTGGCGGGCGCGGATCCGAAGGCTGCGCGATGGAACGGCGAAACGGCTCTGATGATTGCCGCCGGTGCTGGCAGCGTGGCGGAAGTGAAGATGCTGCTCGATCGCGGCGCGGACGTGAATGCCTTCGAACCGCGGCGGCTGCAGAACGCTTTGATGTGGGCTGCGTCAGAAGGGCACACGGAAGTGGTCGACCTGCTGATCAAGAGCGGCGCGAATGTGAATGCGGTCAGCAAGGGCGGCTTTACGGCGATGGTGTTCGCGGCGTTGAAGAACGACGGGCAGGCCGTGCGTCAGCTGATCAAGGCGGGCTCGAATGCGAATCTCGAGTTGCCTGATAAATCGAAAGTTCTGTCGGCAGTGATGGGGAACCGCAGCTACGATGCGGCATTGGCGTTGCTTGAGGGTGGCGCGGATCCGAATGTGGTCGACCGCGGGAAGAACACTCCGCTGCATCTGGCCGCGCAGGCCGGATCGTTGAAGCTGGTGCAGAAGCTTTTGGAGTTGGGCGCGAAAGTAGACGAGCGGACGAATCCGGTTGAGCCAACGCCCGGCAACTTCCGTCAACAGGGAGGCGAGCAGACTCCGTTGTTGCTGGCGGCGCGGAACAACAAGGTGGACGTGATGAAGGCGCTGATTGCCAAAGGCGCCGATGTGAAGTTGAAGGCGCAGGATGGCTCGACGCTGCTGTTGTCCGCGGCCGCGAGCGGGCATGTTGAGGCGGCCAGGTACGCCTTCGAATTCGATAAAGATGTGACGGCGAAGGACAAGAGCGGCAAGACGGCGATGCACCTGATTTTCGGCGGCGGATCCCAGCCCGACATGGCGCAACTGGCTCAGTTCCTGGCCGATATTGGCGTTCCACTTGATATGAAAGATTCGCGTGGAAGAACGCCGATTATGATTGGGGATAACATTCCGCTGAACCTGCCGATTAATCTGATTACTGAGATTATTGTGAAACGCGGCGGCAAGCCCGTCGCGTTCCCCAAAGAGTACATCAGAGCCGGTAAGTAAGGGCGCTTATTCTGTTGTCAAAGAGCTGCTCGAAGCGGTTTGAGTATGGCAGGGTGAGTTGCGGGAAAATACAGCGCTTCATCCGAAGTCGCTGATTGTTTGAGGAAAATAAAGCTGGTTTGCCTGTGACCGGTTGCCGGGTTTGCGGTGGTCTTATTGGATAGAATAAAGTCATGGCAACGGTTCACCTTCCAAGAACGAACCTGATCCCAAGCGTGGATCCGGATCATGCGGTCGCTGTTGAGCGTGGCAAGGCTGCGGTGAAGAAACTGCTGGATAGTGGCGTCATCGACGCACACGGGAATAGGATCCGAACTGACTTACCGGCTGACATGGTTGCAGAGTCCGATCGCGACTTCGGCGGTTAGATGGCCCCTCGGATGATCATCATTGCCGGTCCCCCTGGGAGCGGCAAGTCAACTTTGTACCCCGTCTCAAGCTTTGGAATTGCCTTCTTCAACCGGGAAAGAGCAGTTGAACTCCACTGGAAAAGCTATCTTAATCATTTGGCATCGGCTACGTGCAACTTGCTCATCACCCTCTGGGTGACTCGCATTGCGGGCAGTCTGGAGTGGGGCAAACCAGGGACAGCCAGCCATTTTCCGGCAAAAAAACGCCGGAAAACGGAGGCAGTCCCTGGTTTGCAGAGTCGTTCATTTCCGCAGGATTTACGGGAAACAGATTTTCTAGGTTCAATGTCAATTCATACGCAGGAGGATGGGGTTCACTGCGGAGATGAAATATCTGGCGTTGTGTTCATTCTATCTGCATTAGGAGCGCGTCAAATCGCGAGCAGATGCCGGTGGACATAGCGCGCAATGCTCGAAATGGACACTCTGCGGGCTTATGAGAATACCCGGCTCGATGCCGAACACCGACTGGTTCTCGAAGCAAGCGATGGCAAGATAATCTACGTTGCAGATCCTGTACCGGACTTGCTGGTGAGTGTGCTGATAGATGAAGTGTGAGGGTCTTGAGTTAAGACCCTCACGCGAGGAAAGAACCTAGAAGCGGAATTTCAACGTTGCTGCTGTGCGGCGTGAGCGAAGTTGAGTACCGGTGATCTGGCCGAAGGCCGCGTTGGTTTGTGCTCCGTTAGCGAAGTTGAACGTCAGCGACGAATTCGGGTTGGACGGATTGAAGTGGTTGAAGGCGTTGTAAGCATCGGCGCGGAGTTCCAGCGACTTACGCTCGCCCACCTTGAAGTTCTTGGAGACGGAGAGGTCGATGTTTTCCATACCGGGGCCGTAGGTCAGCGTTGGGGGTGTGTTGCCGATGCCGAGTGAATTGATGGACGGCAGCGAGAAGCTGGCTGGGTTCATCGGGTAATAGAGCTTCGGATCGATGGCGGTGTTGGTGGGCGTGTTGCCATCGGTGCGCCACAGGCCGCCGCTCATCTGGCAGCGGAACGGAATACCGCCGGTGGGTGTGCCTGTCCAATAGCCGATGGGCGCGCCAGTAGCAGAGCAACCAACTGTAAACGGAGTGCCGCTAAAGATGGCGGCCACGCCGCTGATGTGCCAGCCATCCAATGCGGTGCGCGTGATCAGGTGGTTGCGGAGCATCGAAAAGCTATGGATGTCATAGCCGAAGTTCAGATTGACGGCGTGCGGGCGGTTGACCACGTTTTTGGTTAGTTGGTCGTCCACGAACTGCTGATGGCTGAAGGTCAGCGTCTTGGAGAAAGTGTAATTGCCGCCGAACTGGTAGCGCTTGCCGAAGCGGCGGTTCAGCTGTACCTGGAGTGAGTTGTAGTTCGCTTCGCCAAGGCTGGTGTAAGTGGAGATAGAGCCATAGCCGACATACTTAGTCATGGCGCGAATCAAATTGGTTGCGTAGAAGGCGCCGGTACCGTTGGCACTGGTGGGATCGAGGTAGGCCTTCACAGCGCCGCCCTGGGGCGTCCAATCAGTGAGCGGAGCAACTGCGTTGGCATCGTTGGCCTGACCGAAGCCGTGGTGCGAGATGTTGGCGACGTAAGAAACGTCGAGGATCATGCCGTACTTGAGTCCCTGCTGGATGCCGAAGCTCCAGTTATAGGTTGTGGGGTTCTTGAAATCCTGAGAACCACCGGCTACGTTCTGCGAACCATAATAGCCCTGTGTAGCTAGCAGGTTCGTAAAGGTGGTGTTGTAGTAAATAGGAGCGCGGAAGGCAGGCGGTGCGGCCATAGGGCCGACGCCGGCGCCCGTTGCACCGATCGTGTCAACGCCATACGCGCGGCCATAGAACAAGCCGAAGCCGCCGCGGATTGCTGTCTTGCCATTGCCGAAGACATCAAGCGCGAAGCCGATGCGCGGTCCAAGCTGTACGGGAGGCGTGTTGAAGAACTTATCCTTAAATTGAACGATACCGGAGAAGGGCAAGGAGTTCGATGGATAGGAGGCCGGATCAAACGATGTTGCGCGGGCGAAGGAATACTGCGCACCCGTCTGGGGATTGAGAGCGATCTTGTTGCCACCCACAAGGGCAGGGAAGAGCAACTGTCCGGACTTTTTGACGTCGTAAGCTTGGCCTTGGAAAAGACCGAGCGTTGCGCCGAGCGACCAAGTTGGCTGCAGGATCTGGAAGCGCATGCCGAGGTCGAGCGTGAGGCGGCGGTTCACTTTGAAAGCGTCCTGAACAAACCATTCCACCTGGTTGTAGCGGGAGTGGTTCACCTGCTTCATATTGTCTTCGCCATATGCCTGGACCGTTCCGGCCATCATATTTGAAAAGGGGTAGCCGGTATCGTTGGGATTGGCCGTATCCGAACCAAACCAATACGTGCCCGAAGCCTTGTATTGCGAGTAGACGCTCACATTGCGCGAAACGTGCTCGTAGTAGAAGCCAGCCTTCACAACGTGGCGGTTCTTAACCCAGGTGAGGTTATCTGTGATGTTGGTGAGCTGATCTGTGCCATGGAAAGGCCAGCGGTTGTCGAAACTGAAGCCGGGAGGTGCAGTGGCGCCCTGACCGGCAGACTGTGCACCGTTGGAACCGAAGCTGATGTCGGGAATGACATTGAGATAGTTGGCGCCGAAGAAGTTCGGCAGCTTCACCTGCTTGCCATCGGGGCCGATGAGCGAGGAGAGGTCGTTCACCTTCTTGAACTCTGCGTCGTCAGCAGCATAGGTGTTCTGCGTTGCGCGGTTGATGCCAAACGTAGTCTCGTTGATGAGGTTGGAGCGGAAGGTATGGACTACGGTGTAAGCGACACTGGCCGATTGGATGTCGTAGTTGCTGGCGAACTGTCCCCAGCCGCCGCCGCCGTTGAGTGTTGCACCCACGCCGCGGTCGGCCTGGAAATGCTGCATCATCACGAGGTAGGAAGATGTTTTGGATCCAATATTGAAATCCGTGCGGAGGATACGGTCTTCGTTGGGGCGGTCGCGATTGAACTGATATTGGGCGTTGAATTGACGGCGGCCGGTGGTATCGGTGGTGTTCGGCATGGGGAACAGGTTCATCATCGCGAAGCCGTAGGGGCTGATCTGGCTGGCGGGGAGAATGTTGCCCGCGAGCACTTTGCCGTTGGTCGGATCTTTGATGGGGATGAGAGTGCCCGTTGAAGTTACTGTTTGCGAGAAGTCGCCTTTGCGTTCCAGGGCGGTGGGCATGTTGAAGCTGGCGACGCCGCCGGTGTTCTTGCTGTGGAGATAATCTTCAGAGAAGAAGAAGAACAGCTTGGTGCGGCTCTTGTTGAAGTTGGTGCCTGGGATGAGCAGGGGGCCGCCAAAGGTGCCGCTGGGGTTCTGATAGCGGTAATAGCCTTTTCTTACGGGAACGCCAACGCCGTTGGTGATGGTGACGTTTTTGTTGTTGAAGAACTCGTTGGCGGCGAAGCCTTCATGACGCCAGTTATAAAGCACTGAGCCGTGATATGCGGCGCCACCGTTCTTGATGGAGACGTTCATTTGGCCGCCGGCGCGTGCGCCATACTCGGCCGTGAAATTGGAAACGAGAACCTTTACTTCGCCGATTGCATCAATGTTCGGTGCGAGATATCCGCCAGTGTTCGGCGCACCGCTGTCTTGGCTGCCAACGCCACTCAGGGTAACCATGAACTGGCCGCTCTGGCCGCCGTTTACCTGGTTGCCAGTGGTGTTGAACCAGCCAGGCATGTCGCTGGGCGTCACCTGCTGCACGCCGGGGAGGGTGCGCAGAATGCCGAGGTAATCACGGCCGGGGATCGGAGTGTCTTCGATCTGCTGCGTGCCGACCTGGATGGAGCGGTCGGAGGTTTCCGTTGCCACGCGCGAGGCTTCGGCCATGACTTCCACCGAGGTGGAAACATCGCCAACCGAGAGTTTCACTTCGCGCAGCGCAACACGTTCCTGCGCGCCGACGGCGATGGCTTTCTGGTCGTAGCCTTTGAACCCGGTGTGTTCGACGTGGAGACTGTAGTTGCCGGGCAGTAGGTTGGTGAAAAGGAAATTGCCGCTACTGTCAATAGTAGTGTTGCGGACCTGTTGCGAGAGGTCGTGCGTCAGGCGAGCGGTTGCTCCAGCGATGACGGACCCGCCCTGGTCGGTTACGGTACCGGAGATCTGGCCGGTAACGCTCTGCGCATTGGCGGTGGACAGCATGGCCAACAGCAATAATGTCGTTGAAATCATTTTACGAACGAGTTTCATGAACCCCTCTTACTTGGAACACAAGCGACCCCGTCGCCTGGTTCAGAAATTTTGCAGTGGAGGCAATATATCGAAGCGCAAGGGGGCGTGTCAAGCGGGTCTTAATCTTGTTTACATTGTGTGTTAAGTGCTCATCGCCACGGCGTGGTTGTTGAGGTGAGGTGGCTCGGCTGTGCCGCAGCACCTTTTGAACTTGAGGCCGGAGCCGCAGGGGCAGAGGGCGTTGCGGGGCGTTTCTGTTGCGGCGGGCTTGAGATCGGTTGGTACCTTGCCGCCCAGTTCCCAAAGTTCTTGCAGAAATTGCTCTGTCATTTCCGGTTGCGGCGCGGGTTTGGGTTGAAGGGTCTCAAGGGGGCTTGTCCACTTGCGGCGGTTGAGCATGGCCAGGGCGGCTTTGAGGCGGACGGAGGGCGAGGCCTTGGGGTCTTCCATCACCTGGCGCAGGGTTTTGATGGCGAGAGTGGTGAGGTCCACCATTTCATCTTGGATTTGTTGGCGGCAATCGGCGAGTGCCTGCTGGGCGGCGTCGCGGAACGTTTGTGAATCCTTCATCCAATTGTGGACGGTTGAGCGGTGGACGCCTGCGGCGGTGGCGGCGGCGGTGACGGAGCTGCCCATGGCGAGGGCGGCGGCGACCTGGGCTTGTTCGGGCGACAGATCGTGGAAATGCGTCGAATGTGTCGAAGTTTGTCGAGTCTGGTCAGACATGGGAAGCTATGCTCCTACTTTCAGCGTAGCTGGCGGTGTCAAGTGTTTTTGCTTGGGAGGGGCGGTTTTATTGGGTTTTTGGCTTGTGACTGGACGTCCAGCTATTTTCGGAGTAGGGGGTCTCGTTGCCTTCCCGGGTCATCGGCGTAGCGAGGCTTGGGGATGGCAATGCTGCCGTCATCAAGAACCAGAGGAAGTCTCTCAGCGAACCACTGGTCAATCCGCTCGCGGTCGCCGCCGTTGATGGCAATTCCGCCGACTTGCTTCAGACCGAAGCCATAAAGGCGAATCTGGTAGAGCGGAACCAGGTTTACAACAAGGGTCACCCGGCCGTATCCGCCAAGTTCCGCTGTTCGAAACGTCTGGACTCCGAGCGGGCGGACGATTTGAATGGAATCTTCGGTTAACACGAAATAGGTGCGCAAGAAGGCTGCTCCAAGAAGCGCGAGTAGCAGAAGGAAAATCGAGATTGCGACTCCGGACCAGCGTTCGTCCGCAGGCTGGCTGTGCCAGTTTCTGATTAGCCAGACTTGAAGCGCTAGCATTAATCCGGCGGCGGTGAGTGTGAAGGTCCACGCCAGGATTTGCTTAAAAATACTTGGTTTGAAAACTTGCCGGGGCGCCATTGGAGTTTGGTATTGATTGTAGTTTGAAATGCAGGCGGGAGGGCGAGTGCCACTTGCCCGCAGAGTGCCACTCCAATGTCGCTTACATTGGAGGTTTTGTGGCGAGGTCCCGATTTGGTGAGCGGTTCATTCGGGAATTGCGGTGTGGGGCAATTGGGGTCAGACAGCCCATTTTCGGCATCCACCTTCGCTAAAGCTATGGAGGACAAGAAAACGGCCGAAAAAAGGTGTCAGACCCCAAATGCGACGCGTCGTTCTAATGAATGTAAGCGACATTGGAGTGCCACTCTGCCCCACATCGGGCCTAGAATGTTGCCAGGAAGCCGCCGTCTACGTAGACGACTTGGCCTGTCATGAAGTCCGATGCTGCGGAGGCCATGAAGAGGGCGGGCAGGGCGATGTCGGCAGGTTGTCCCCAGCGGGCCATGGGCGTACGCTTCTTGACCCATTCATCAAACGTTGGATCGTTCCAGAGCGGGCCGGTGAGGTCTGTCTGGATGAAGCCGGGGGCGATGGCGTTGACGTGGATTCCTTTCGTGGCCCAATCGAGTGCGAGGGCTTTGGTGAGCTGGCCGACGCCGCCTTTTGACGCAGTATAGGCCGCCGTGCCGGGGCGCGAGGCGGAGGTCATGAGCGAGGCGATGTTGACGATCTTGCCGGGCTTTTGGGCGGCGAGCAGGCGCTGGGCGAAGGCCTGGCTCATGGCGAAGACGGCGGAGAGGTTGATGGCCATTACTTCATGCCAATGGTCGAGCGAGAGTTGGTCGGCGGGGCCGCGGCGGGTGATGCCCGCGGCGTTTACCAGAATGTCGGGGATGCCGTGGGCGGCTACAACGCCCGAATACCATTCGTTGAGCTGCGGGTAGTTGTGGAGGTCGAAGGGGCAGGCTTCGGCTTGGCCTCCGGCGGCGCGGATTTCGGCTACGGCGGTTTCGAGGTCGGGGGTCTGGCGGGAGACGAGTAAGATGGATGCGCCGGCGGTGGACATGGCTTTGGCGATGCCGAGTCCGATGCCTTTGCTGGCGCCGGTGATGATGGCTAGTTTGTTGTCGAGGCGGAATGATTGGGATTGTGGGTTCATGATTTGGTTAGTTTATCGTAATGGGGCAAACATGGTGACGGAGCAAGCTCCCGTCCCCACGTTTGCGCAGCGTCGTTAGCGGCGAACGGGGACGATTATGTAGGGGGCGGCGGTTTCGAGGTCGGGGAACATGCGGCCGGCGCCGTTGCGGCCGATGGCTTCGACGAAGTACATGAGGTCCCACTTGGGATCGATGAAGTTTGCCGGGATGGCGGCGGTGTAGGCTTTCGTTTTCGGATCGAATTTCATTTCCGCGGTTTGATAGTTTTCGGTCTGGTTGACGTGGCGGTAGCGCAGGGTGACGGACATGAGTCCGGCTGGGGCGGTGACCTTCGCATTCACGATGTAGTCGTGGGAGGGAAGGGCTTTTGTGGCTGGGTCGAGTTTGGCTGTGGGGGGTTCGGGCTGAGTGGATTTGGGTTGGGGATGTGCGGCGTTGGGCGCTTTGCTGACCAGTTGATCGCGCATGGCGGTGAGCAGGGCAAATTCCTTGTTGAGCTTGGCTAGCTCTTCTTCCCAGTGGCGGCTGAAGCCGACGGCGTGGGCTCCGAAGGCGAGGTCCTTGCTGTAGACATTACCGGCATCGGCGACGATTTGCTTCCAGGCATCGATGGCGCGGCGCTCGCTCGAGATGGCGTCGTCGAATGCTCCGAGGTTTTGCGTTTGCTGATAGAGGCTGTAGCTGACACCGGCGAGCAGGCGGTTGGAGTGATAGCGGGCGAGGCCGGCGAGGATCTTCAGGTCGGTAACAGTTGTAGTGAATTCCTTGCTGCTGCCGGCGCCGGCTTGTTTGATTTCGGCGTCGATCGTACCGGCGGTTTGGGCGAACCAGCGGCTGGTTTCTTCGGGGCGGCGCATGGCGGTGAGGGAGCCATCGAGGATGCTTTTCGCCTCGTCGCGGACGTTCATGAACTGCTGGATGTCGCTGCCTTCGTCGGTCGCTGCGTAGATGGGCAGGCCGCGCTGGCGGTCCATTTCGGCCCAACCGCGAGTTGTGGGGAAGTTGGAATAGAGATAGCTGGCGGCGACGATGCGGGGCAGGACGTTGCTGGCCAGGTTGAGGGCTCGCATGAGGTGCGGGCCGGCCGTGGGGCCGAAGCGCTTATCGAATTCGCGGGTCCAGGTGGCGGGTTCGGCTTTGGGGTTGTAGGTGAGGCGGCCCCAGACGCGGTAGAAGTGCCAGTAGCGTTCGAACTCGTAATCGTAGTGGCGGTAGGCGGGGTTGTGGACGTCGCGGACGGGGGCGTCGTGCTGTTCGCCCAACATTTTCGTGGCGAGCATTTCGTTCAATTCGAAGCTGTTGCCATCGTAGAGATGAACGCTTTCGGCGAAGCGGCGGACGTATTCGGGGTCGCCCCAGAGCAGCAGGCGGGTGGTGCCACCGCTCCAGAGTTGCCAACGGATGCGGTAGCGCTGCGGGTAGTGGAGCAGGTCGGCGTAGCCGTGACGGCGGTCCTTTTGATTGCTCTTGTTGATGTGGGTGGGGTGGAAGGGCATGCCCATCTGCTCCATCCAATACTTGGTTGAGATGGTGGTTTTGAGGCCCTGGTTGAGCGCGTCGTAGATGATTTCGTCGGGCAGTTCCTTGGCGCGGAGGTCGAGGCGGAGGTTGGGGTGGTCGCGCTTGATCGCGGTGAAGACATCGTGCCAGAAGGTGTACATCTCGGAGTTCTTGAGGCCGGATTCGTTGTGCATGCGGAGCTGCAGGGCGTCGACTTCGGGGAAGACTTTGAGGAACTCGTTGAGCGAGGCTTTGGTGTAGTCGGAGAGGTTTTCGGTTGTGACGCCGAAGACGAGTCCGGGGACGCGCTTGCCTGCGTTTTCAGAAGCGCCGGGGATGCCGCCGCCCTGGACGCCGCCGCGATAGATGTGATCCCAGATGCCGGCGGTGACGTCGATGCCGCGTTCATGGGCGATACGGATGAGGGTCTTGAAAGCCTTCGTATTTTTGGTTTGTTGTTCGGGCGTGATGCCGACGAACTCCACGCCGGGGAAGTTGGGCGTGTTGAAGAAGTAGGGATAGAGCGGGGCCATGAAGCCGCCGTTCTCGTAGCCGAAGATGAGGACGAAGCTGTTGATGCGGTCGCGGGCGAGGAGGTCGAAGTAGCGGGTCCAATAGTTTTCGTCGTATAGGCGCTGTTCGAAGTAGACGCGCTGCATGGTGTAGGTAGAGATGCCGCGCTCGGCGATGTAGGGTTTTTCAGTGACGTCTTTGAGGTGCAGGAAGGGAGTCGCGGCGGGGGCGGCGTCGATTTTTTCGGCGGTATCGAGCGCGGCGTACATGCGGCCGCGGGAGTCTGCGCCGTTGAGGAGGATGGCGGGTTTGCCGTTGCGCTGGCCGTGGCGGATTTCGATGGATTCGGGGGCTTTGGAGGCGGTTGTGTTGCCGAGGACGAGCAGGTAGTTGGCGGCGGCTTCGGTGGTGATTTCTAGGCCCTTGGCGGTGAGAGTTTTGCGGAGGACGTCGACGCCATGGGCGGCGGGGGAGTTAGCTGGGTCAGTTGAGAGGATGGCGACCTTTTGGGCGGCTGTCAGGGTGGTGGATAGGAGGGTGATAAAGATTAGGTGGCGGGTATGCATGACTTTGCCTGCATTTAATATACAGGAATGCCGAAGCGGCTATAGCCAAGAGGCTTACGCAAAAAACTCGATGGACAGGCCTTGGAACTGGCGGAAGCCTTTATCGAAAGTGACGAGAGGCACTTTGCGCATCAACGCAAAGGCTGCGAGGTAAGCATAACCGATGAGAGCGGGAGTGGGTTCCGAATAGGGTTGTAAGCCGGAACCCCAGAAAATTCCGTCACTCCAAATCCAGCCCGACCAGGAGCGCGCATTGGTTGCTGATCTCGATTTCGATGTCAGTGCGTCTGGTCAGCGCCTTCTTTCCGCCGACCTGGGCGATAGTCGAGCGTAGCTGGTGGTAAGACTCGATGCGATGGACGTTACGTTCCAGTAATGGATCGCGCAGGTAGCGCAGCGTGTAAATGCTGCGCACAAGCTTGTCAAACTCGCATATGCCTGCGGGGACACCACCAATTCGGAGTGAGCAATCACATTGCGCAAACGAGTATTCGTTTTCTCCGAGGATTCCTGGCGGATGTACATTTTTCTCTACCGATTCAGTAACTGCATCAACTGTACCCGATGCCCTGCTCACACCAGGCCCATTGGCGCACCACCGTCGCCCGCGTCAGATTCAGACACCCCGGTTCACCTCCGCTCAATACCGCAAGGCGCTGGATTGCCAAAATCTCCTCATGATACGTTTTCCAGCCGCGAGACGGAATTTTCTGGGGTT
>CAIRSA010000395.1 GCA_903881085.1 uncultured Acidobacteriia bacterium | reverse complement strand
TGGCCAATAGCAAAAGTTGAGGCGGCATTTTTAGAGCTCAGAACAGCGCCCGCCAAATTTCCCTGGTGGCAGATTGATGCAGCGAAGCTAGCATGTATCTTAAGAGCGGCCGACGCTTGCGCAGTCGATGAACGGCGCGCCAAGATCATGCCATTTATAATTACTAACCCGCGAGGCATCTCTAGGGATCACTGGACCTTCCAAGCAAACCTCAATCCGGGAAGTCGCCGCGATGAGGCAATGGTTTTCCAATCAAAACGCCCTTTCGAACGAGCACAAATGCCTGCTTGGTGGCTCGCCTATGACGCACTAAATATAGCTGATCGAGAACTGCGGGACTGCGATCGCGTATTGCGGACTCGACCAGGCATTCCAGGTTTGGCCTGTCTTCCCGTGCGACGAGTTGATGGCGCCAAAGATCCAGCGCGTTTGCAACAACTGATACGCGTAAATGGCTGGACGCCTATCGACACATCGGTCCGCATAGACAACCCTATATCGTTGGTGAAAAAGCTCGGCGGTTGGCATTTATACGGAGGAGACTATTCAGCACCTCTTCGAGAATTAGTGCAAAATGCCGCTGACACAATTCGAGCTCGTCGAACCCGCACAAACGCGTTTGCAAAGAGTAGCCCATATCCCGGTCGCGTTTCTATTTCGCTCCAGGCCGACATCTCTGACGAACAAGTACGAAAGTGCACACTGAATGTCGCGGATGATGGATTGGGAATGCCCCCGGATGTTTTGACTGGGGCATTACTTGATTTCGGTCGCTCTTTTTGGGGTACTGAAGAGGCAGCGATTAAATATCCGGGTCTCACTAGCGATGTAAATTTTAGGCCGACCGGTCGTTTCGGAATTGGGTTTTACGCAATCTTCATGATCGCAAATGACGTAAAAATTCTTTCTAGGCCTTGGAATGCGGGCCTTACGGACATCATGGCGCTGCATTTTCAATCCGGCGTGCAGGGACGGGCAGAACTGCGCAACTATAACGAATCCGAAGACGGTCCATTTCCGTTAGATAAATCAACTCTGGTTCGAGCGCAGGTAAACAATCCAAACTGGCTAGCGCAATTTGCCGCGACATCGATTCACCCTAAGACCGTAGGAGCCACTGGCGATGCTCAGCTTTTTGACGCACTAGAGACAACGATGCGACAGCTGTTTTTTGCGCTCGACGTCGAGTGTGAGGTCTCCATAAATGGCAACTCCGCCGTCTTACTAAACCAACCAGGCATTTTGAAGAAGCCTGCGAAGGTATTCGCGAAGTTCTATAATAAAGTATTTTCGGATGGATCGCCGGACAGCATATTTGACGAAACCGAGATCGGTTTGATCGACAGTATTGTCGACGAACGCGGCGTTCCTCACTCACGCGGCGTCGTATCAGCATCTGGAGGTCGCGCGATTCACATAGGCGGATTCACCGTTCTTAGAAGCCACGATTCTTTAATTAAGGGAGTAACTGAACGTATTGCGGGCACCGCTTCGCGATCCGCTGGCG
>CAIRSA010000394.1 GCA_903881085.1 uncultured Acidobacteriia bacterium | reverse complement strand
TCCCCAGTTTGCCCAGTTTGCGCAGTCTCGCCACCCATGCGAATTTGCCGTCGACTGCTCTATAGGTTCAAAGATCATCAGGCCGCAGACCGGTATCCCGAGCCACGCGAGCTAGCATTCGCGGCCCCAGTTCATCGAAATCATGGAATGCGAACTCATAGTCCTACCACTTAGGAACCACGCAAAAATAACTTCACATTGAGTACGGGGGGACCACGTGGCGCGGGCACTCCTGCCTGCCGCGTCGAGACTCGTCGCGACGCGTTCGGAAGCCCTTCGAAACACAGGAACCTTGGCATGGGCAGCACGGCCCAGCGCCAAACGTCTCGACACGAATGTCGAGACGGCAGACACGAGTGTCTGCGCCACGTCGATAGCTGCAAAGTTATTTTTGTGCGGTGCCTTCGGCCGCTTCAACAAGCGGTGAGATCCTCGCTGGCGATCAACGCGCCAACCGATTCGCAATAATGCAGAAAGGACGCGTCTCGCCTTACTGGCTGGCCAGTTGCTCATCTGGAATAGTAAACGCAACACCCAAAGCAGACGAAGGCAGTTCGTTGTGGACAATGCGATCTTCGATCACCTCAACAGCCAACCGTTCGGCTTTGCCGATCGCTTCGTCCCGGGTCGCGCCATAACACATCACGCCAGGAAGTTCGAGAACATCCGCAATCCAACGCCCGTCCTCTTCATCATACCGCCACCAAAGCTACACTAAAAGCAGTGTCAGAGAAAATGCAAACCCTGGTCGACGGCCTGCGTCAGCTCGAAGACAGGCTTCGCGCGGGCGGCGGCGCGGCGAAAATCGAAAAGCAGCATCGCGATGGCAAGCTCACCGCGCGGGAGCGAATCACCCGGCTGATTGACGCCGGAAGCCCGATGCTCGAACTCGGCCTGCTGATCGCGCACGATCAATACGACGGCCAGGCACCCGCCGCGGGCGTCGTCACCTGCGTGGCGCGCATCGAAGGTCGCCCCGCCGTCATCGTTGCCAACGACGCCACCGTGAAGGCCGGCGCATGGTGGCCCGAAACAATTCCTAAAATCCTGCGCGCGCAGGAAGTGGCCATGCGCAACCGCATCCCCATTGTGTATCTGGTCGATTCGGCGGGCGTGAATCTGCCTTATCAAGACGGCATCTTTCCAGGTCAATACGGCGCGGCGCGCATCTTCTACTACAACTGCCTGATGCGGCGAAAGCTACACGTGCGCCAGATCGCCGCCGTGATGGGCATGTGCATCGCAGGCGGCGCCTATCTGCCCGCCTTGAGCGACGAAATCATCATGGTGGAGGGCACCAGCTTCATGGGGCTCGGCGGGCCGCACCTGGTGAAGGGCGCCACCGGCCAGTCCGTGCAGGCCGAAGCATTGGGCGGCGCGGCAATGCACACGTCGCAGAGCGGGGTCGCGCATTATCGTGCGAAGGACGACGCCGAATGCGTCGACATGATCCGCGAACGCTTCCGCCTGTTGCCTGCCCCGCCCGCGCGCCCCACCGGCACGTCGCCGAGTCTCGACGCACACGGCCTCTACGATGTAATGCCCGCCGATCATCGCCTGCCCTACGATGTGGAAGCGATCATCCAACGCATTGTCGATGGCGAAGACTATCGCGAATTTCAGCCCGATCACGCGCCGGAACTGCTCTGCGCAACGGCGCGGCTGTGCGCCAGGCCAGTGGCGATCATCGCCAACCGCCGCGGATTTCTGAAGCCGCGCATCGGCGGCATTGTGTATCCGGAGTCCGCGCGCAAGGTGGCGTACTTTGTCGAAATGGCTGAGCGCACCTCGCTGCCCATCATCTACCTGCAGGACGTTTCGGGCTTCATGGTGGGCATGCAGGCTGAGACCGATGGCATCATCCGCGCCGGTGCGGAGATGGTGGAAACCATGGCCTGCGCCACGGTTCCGAAGATCGTCCTCACTCTGAACCACGCCTCAGGCGCGGGCTACTACGCCATGGCAGGCCAGGGCTTCGATCCGCACTTCACGCTGTGCTGGCCCACGGCGCGCATCGGCGTGATGGAAGGCGATTCGGCCGTGCAGGCGGTGCATGGCACGGAGTTGCAGAAGTACAAAGCGGCAGGCGAAGCGGTGCCCGCCGAACTGCAACAGAAAATCGACCGCACCCGCGCCGACTACGAACGCTGGCTCGACGTAAAGTTCGCCGCCGCACGGGGCCACTGCGACGCCATCATCGATCCGCTGGAAACGCGCGCCCTGCTCGACTTCACGCTGGAAGTAACATCCGTCAGTGGCAATCGCCGCCCGCTGGCACTGGAGACATTATGATTCGTATCGCCAATGGACAAGGCTTCTGGGGCGACTGGCTGGAAGCGCCCGTGCGACTGGTGGAGCAGGGGCCGATCGATTATCTGATCCTCGATTACCTGGCCGAGGTCACCATGTCGATCCTGCAAAAGCAGAAGGAAGCCGACGCGAACCTGGGCTACGCGCGAGACTTCCCTCCCCTCATCGGCCGCATCGCAAAGACGCTGCGCGAGCGCGGTGTGAAGGTCATCGCCAATGCAGGCGGCGTGAATCCGGTGGCCTGCGCGCGCGAGGTCCGCAAGCTTGCGCCAGAGCTGAAAGTGGCCGTGGTGCTGGGCGACGATGTCTACGATCGGCTCGACGATCTGCTGGAACGCGGCGTTGCGCTGCGCAATCTCGACACGGGCGAGCCACTGCAATCGATTCGTCCGCGCATCCTCAGCGCCAACGCCTATATCGGCGCGTTTCCGCTGGCCGAAGCATTGAAGACCGGTGCCGATGTGGTGATCGCAGGCCGATCGACCGACACGGCACTGGCGCTGGCACCGATGGTGCACGAGTACGGCTGGGGACCGCACGATCATGACCTGCTCGCTGCCGGAACCATCGCCGGACACATTGTGGAATGCGGCGCGCAATGCACGGGCGGCAACTGCCAGGTGGATTGGAAGAACATTCCCGACATGGCGAACATCGGCTATCCCATCATTGAAGCAGAGCGTGATGGCACCTTCGTCATCACCAAGCATAAAGGCACGGGAGGGCGCGTGTCGATCGAAACAGTGAAGGAGCAACTGCTCTACGAACTAGGCGACCCTCAGCGCTACATCACGCCCGATTGCATCGCCGATTTCACCACCATCAAACTGCACGACGATGGCAGGGACCGCGTGCGCGTGACTGGTATTCGCGGCAGTGCGCCAACGCCGACGCTGAAAGTTTCGCTCAGCTATCACGACGGCTGGAAGGCCATCGGGTCGCTCGTCTACAGTTGGCCCGAAGCGCGCGAGAAGGCCATGTTCGCGGCGGCGATTGTGCTGAAGCGGCTGCAACAGTTGAACCTGCAATTCGACGACGTGCACTACGAAGTGCTGGGCGTCAACGCCTGTCATGGCCCGGCGGCACAGATCGCCAAGGATTATCCCGAAGTGCAGTTGCGCATCGGCGTGCGCGGCTCAGATAAGAAATCGGTAGACCGCTTCACGCGCGAATTGGTGCCGCTGGTATTGAGTGGGCCGCCCACCGCCACAGGCTTCGGCGATGGCCGTCCGCCGGTGCGCGAAGTGGTGGCCTACTGGCCCGCACTGATTCCGCGCGAAGAGATTGCAACGCACGTGGAGGTGGTGGAATGAAGATTCCTTTGAGCAGATTTGCCCATGGCCGGTCAGGCGATAAAGGCGACACGTCGAACATCGGCATCATCGCCTATAACGAAAAGCACTATCCGATTCTGGTGCGCGAAGTGACTGCGGAACGCGTAAAAGCACACTTCGGCGAGCTGGTGCAGGGCAAGGTGGAGCGCTTCGAACTGCCCAATTTGGGCGCACTGAATTTCCTGTTGCATGAAGCGCTGGGCGGGGGCGGCACGCTGTCTCTGCGCATCGACGCACAGGGCAAAACATTGAGCGCCGGGCTGCTGGCGATGGAGATTGAGGTGAACGATGGCGAACTTGCTTAGCACCCGCGAGGGCCGTCTGCTGCGGCTGCAACTGAACCGGCCGGACAAACGCAATGCGATCAATCTGGCGTTATGCAATGAGATTGTCTCGGCCTTGCAAGCGGCCAATGATGACAAAGGCGTGGGCTCGGTTTTGATTGAGGCCGTAGGACCGGCCTTCTGCGCAGGCATGGATCTGGAAGAGGCACTCGAACAGCGCGGCGGCGAAGGCTTGCACGCGCACGAGCAGTTGTTCACCTTTGGCGAGTGGATGAACAAACCGGTGGTGGCAGCGATCGGCGGTCCGGCTCTGGCCGGTGGCGCCGGTCTGGTGGCCAATTGCCATGTAGCGGTGGCGGCGCAAGGCGCGAGCTTTGGCATTACGGAAATCCGCATCGGCATGTGGCCGTATGTCATCATGCGTGCGATCAATGCCGCGATGGGCGACCGGCGGGCGCTGGAATTGACACTCACAGGCCGCATCTTCGGAACCAACGAAGCTTTGCAGTACGGCCTGATCCACCATGTGACGCCGGCGTTCGAACTCGACGACCGGGCTACAGCCATCGCGTCGCAACTCGCGGATGGGCCGGCAGGAACAATGGCCATGGGGTTGAAATATGCCAAAGCTTCGAAGAACCTGGACACAAAAAAATCAGGCGAACTGGCCTTGCTGATGCGGGCGAAACAGTTTCAATCGGAAGATTTCACCGAGGGCGTCTCAGCGTTTCTGGAAAAACGCAAACCGGCATGGCCGTCTAATAAACCGTGAATTGGACAGGCGGATCGCCTGTCCAGCTTCTAACAAAAAACAGTGTTAATCCTTGTGAAAAGTATGTGTCTCCACCCTCGCGTTGTCAGTCATTTTGTAGTCAGCAGGCACTTCAAACAAATCGCGCGAAGGCTCGGCACGGCGCACGTTGGTCAAGCGGAACACCGTCTCACCGGCGCGCGGATCAACCGTGCGGCTCATCATCGTAGTCTGCAGTTCGGGCGAATACCAGCGTTCGGAGACGATGTCGATGGGCCGGTCATTGCCGATTTCGCCGGTAGGAATGGTGCGCGTCATGCGGGTCCCTTCCACCTGCAAGCCTTCCATCATTTGCTTACCCAGGGATTCGCGCTTCGAACCGGCCGCGGCCTTCGCCTCCGCGGTGACCTTCTTCATCGCCTCGGCCATCGCCGCTTCCATTACGGGCGAGGTGGCGGTGTGGGACGTACTGTAGGAGTGGGTCTCGACGTGCGCCACGTTTTGCCCCGGCTTCTGAACGATCATCGTGCGCAGGTTCGGCATCTTGGTTGCTGTCTTCTTTGCAGGATCGAGCGTGTAGGTAGCATTGGAAACCGGATCGGAGATGTGGATCAGCTTCATACTCTGGCCATTGAACGGCCCGATGGCGGACAGGCTCTGATCGCGGCGCGTACGGCCTTCACTATCGCGCGCCGCAGCCCCGGTCTGCTTGTTGACGATGCGATTTCCGTCGCCCAGCGTCTGCGTGGTTTCCGTAGTCGTGTCGGCCGTGTATGGCGCATTCTTGACCGGCTTCAAATCATCGCCGGCAAATTCACGCGAGAAAAAGGTCACGTTCGAACTGCTGGTGGTAGGGCCAACAGTGGTGATCTGGAGGTGCTGTGTCACCCGCCTTTCGTCAGCATGTTTCTGTGGGTCCTGGGCGGAAAGGGTCAGGGACGCGGCGAGAAAGCCGGCCCCAATTAACTGCTTGTTCATAGTTGCGTTCTCCTAGTTTTATTTCGAAATCTATTGCACAAATCGAATCGCGCGGGCCAGACCATCATTGCCCAGCACCACATCCGCCTTAACGAATTCGGTGCCGCGCTCCGTATTCATGGGCAGGCCAAAGCTCACCATCGCGGTGCGTGGCAATGTCACGCGTACGAGAATTGGTTCGTCCATCGGCCCGGCTACGTCCGCGCCTGGAACAGCAATGAATTCAGTTGCGACCTCTGCGGGTTCAACCGCAACCGGCTGGGATGAACGCACCAGCCAGGTCGAGGCGAGCAGCAGCAGAATCGACGCTGCCATGGCAAGATACGGCAGCCGCCGGCGCTGCTTTTGTGCTCTGAACGCCGCCACCAGATTCCGCTCAACCGCCAGCGATGGCAACGCCCCCGCCGTTTCACGAGCTAATGCCGCCAAAGCCTCAGATCGATGTTCCATAAACGGATCCTCCCTCACGAATTGCACCCGGCCTTCGCTAACAATTTTTCCCGCAGCAGCGCCCGCGCCCGGTGCAAGCGGCTGCGCACGGTTCCAATCGCGCAGTCCATCGCGGCCGCTGCCTGTTCATAACTCATCTCTTCCAATTCGCACAGAACGACAGCTTCGCGGAAAGGCGGGGGCAGCGCCAGCACGGCCGAACGCAGCGATTCCAACGTCTCGCCATGCGCCAGGTCGGCCAGAGTATCTTCGCCGGATCCTGCTTCCAAATCCGAATCCTCCACCGCAAGATATCGGCGGTCGCGTTCGATCACTTTCAGCGTGAATTTGCGCGCCACACCCATCAGCCACGATGACAGCGCACCTTTGCGCGCATCGAACGAAGTGGAATTCCGCAGGAAAAACAGGAAAACCTCCTGCGTCACCTCGTCGGCAATCTCGGGCGAACCGCACATACGCAGTGCGAAGCGGTACACGCGCGGCGACTCGCGGCGATACAGCACGACGAACGACTGCTCGCAGCCGTCGGCGATTCGCTTGAGTAACTCCCCGTCAGTGATTGTTGGCTGTAAGTTCATTTGCCGTCCGCTGTATTGTATTCCAGTGGACGGCCGGGAAAGTTCCCGGAAGGAGCATTAAAACTTACTAGCGGATTTACATCCGCAATTTCATTCTTTCGCCGATGTGGGGCAGATTGGCAATCCAATGTCGCTTACATTGATTAGAACGACGCGGCGCATTTGGGGTCTGACACCTTTTTTCGGCCGTTTTCTTGTCCGCCGTAGCTTTAGCGAAGGTGGATGCCGAAAATGGGTTGTCTGACCCCAATTGCCCTCCATCGCAATGCCCAATGAATCGCTCACCAAATCGGAAGCTCGCCTCATCAACGCAATGTAAGCGACATTGGATTGGCAATCTGCGGCCGAGTGGCACTCGGCCAATCTAATTCTGAATGCCCTTATACGTCCGGTCCACGTAGCCGTTCAGCAGATCAATAAACTCCGCCACAATGGCATCGCCGCGCAGCGTTGTGGAAAGCTTGCCATCGATATAAACCGGCGCAACCGGCTCTTCAAACGTACCCGGCAACGAGATCCCGATGTTCGAATGCTTCGATTCTCCAGGCCCGTTGACGATGCAGCCCATCACCGCGACCTTCATCTCTTCCACTCCCGTATAGCTCTTCTTCCAAACCGGCATCTGATTGCGCAGATAGGTCTGGATCTGGTCGGCCATATCCTGGAAGAAGGTGCTCGTCGTCCGCCCGCAACCGGGGCACGCAGTCACCTGCGGCGTAAAGCTGCGCAGTTCGAGCGATTGCAGAATCTGCTGCGAAACGATCACCTCTTCCGTGCGGTCGCCATTCGGTAGCGGAGTGAGCGAGGCGCGGATGGTATCGCCGATGCCTTCCTGTAGCAGCACTCCCAACGCGGCAGTGGTAGCGACAATGCCCTTTGCGCCGAGTCCGGCTTCGGTCAATCCAAGATGCAGTGCGTAGTCGCAGCGCGCGGCCAACATGCGGTAGACATCGATCAGATCCTGCACGCCACTGACTTTAGCGCTGAGGATGATCTTGTCGCGGCCTAATCCATGACGCTCAGCTGCCGCCGCGCTTTCCAGCGCGCTGACCACGATGGCATTCAGCGTCACCGAGCGCGCATCCAGCGGCTCGGCCAGCAGATTATTTTCGTCCATCATGCGCGTGAGCAGCGCGCCATCGAGCGAGCCCCAGTTGACGCCGATGCGCACCGGGCGGTCGTATTCAATGGCCGCTTCGATCATCGTGCGGAAGTTGTCGTCGTGCTTCTTGCCGATGTTTACGTTGCCGGGATTGATGCGGTACTTGGCAAGAGCCTTGGCGCAATCGGGATATTTCTTCAGCAATAAGTGGCCGTTATAGTGGAAGTCGCCGACGATGGGCACGCGCACGCCGAACTTGTAGAGGGTTTCCACCAGTTTGGGCACGGCGCGGGCCGCTTCGTCCGTATTCACTGTAACGCGGACCAGTTCCGAGCCGGCGTTGGCCAGCGCCATCGTCTGGTTGACGGTGCCTGGCACGTCGGCCGTATCCGTGTTGGTCATCGATTGAACGACGATCGGATTCGAACCGCCTACCTTCACACCACCGACGTTGACGGCTACCGACTTGCGGCGGACTGTTGCTGCCATGTAGAACTCCCCTGGAAAATGTCTGGAACTTTCATTGTACCAAGGGTTGGGGCACCAGCCAGCGGAGCCCCCCTCAATTGGTGCGTGAAACTAGAGTGATAGATTCTAAAAAACGCAGACGAATCCCAGAAATCCGCGCGTGTGGTATGCCATTCCGCGACCGTGAGGGAGCGGTCCACAGGGCACTCCAAGTTCTATCCGCATTCCTGCGGGGCCTCGCTAAAATGCACCCTCGAAGGTTCGGACGCAATATCACCAGCGCGTCCATTCTGAACAGCCCAGTCACAACTTTCACGGATGGCGGTCCATCGATGGCCCCCCTCGCTATTTCCCCCCAGCCCGCTTCTCAATCCCCTTCCTCATCTCCCCATGCGCCTCGGCATGAGGCGCCAGCGTCGCCAGCGCACGCTCAAACAACACCCCCGCCTCCGCCGTCTTCCCCAGCGCCACCAACGCATCCCCCTCTCTCATCAACGCCCCCGCCAAAAACCTCTCCCGCACAATCAGCGCCCGCTCCGTGGCATCCTCAGCCGCCGCAAACTTCCGCTGATCCCGGTAAAACACCGCCAGCTTATCCAGCGTCAAAGCCACCATCGGATGCTCATCGCCAAACGTCGCCAACCACAAATCCAACAATCGCTGATACACCGGCTCAGCCAACCGGTATTGCTTCAACCCAAAGTAAGCATACGCCAGCCCATCGACATTGGGAATCAAGTCCGCACTGTCCTTACCCAGAATCCGCTCGCGAATCACCAGCGACCGCAAATACACCGGCACGGACTTCTCATACTCCGTCAACTTTACATACCCCGCCGCCAACCGGTCCAACTCACCCAGCAGCGCCGGATGATCCATCCCCAGAATCTTCTCGCGAATCTCAAGCGCCGCCGCCAGCGACGCCACCGCATCCTCCGTCTTGGCAAGGTCCTGATGAAACTGTGCAATCCTGCTATAGTCATCGGCCAGCAACAACTGGTCTGTGGCCGCGCGCGAATGCATCGAAGCCACTCGCTGCATCACCGCCAGCCCGCGATCCAGATCCTTCTGCGCCCGGCACAACATCGCAATCTCCGTCAGGTCCGCGGCAATCCCCGCATCTTCTCTACTTAGCGAAACCTCACGCCAATTGATAGCCAGCTGCAAAAACGCCTCCGACTCCGCATACTGTCCCAACGCCGCCGCGGCCGCCGCCTGCAGCTTCAGCACCTCATACCGCTTCGGATCGTTGCCCGGCAGCATCTCCGCCGCCTTCCACGCCACCACGAAGCCCGCCTGCGCCGCCGCATACGAGCCCTTCGAATAATCCGACTTGCCTTTCTTGATCCACTCCTCCACCTCGTCCTGGCCCGCTAGCGCCAGCGGAAATAAAAGGAATAGAATTGCAGTCCACATACAGTTACTATAATCGTTGAGGACTAACGTGATTATCCTAACAAGGCCAATCGGAACACGAATATGAACCGCAGAACATTCCTACTAGCCGGCAGCGCGATGGCATCCGTCAACGCCGCCCCCTCAGACCAGCTCAACCTTGGCGTCATCGGCAGCGGCAGCCGCGGCACCTTCGTCATGAGCGTCTTCCAGAAAGACAAGGCCCTCAAAGTCGGCGCCATCTGCGACGTCTATGAGCCCAACCTCGAGCGCGCCGCCTCCAACGCCTCGAAGGAACAAGGCTCCGCCCCCAAGCTCTACCGCAACTACAAGGAGCTCCTCGCCGACAAGAATATCCACGCCGTTCTCATCGCCACGCCCGAACATTGGCACGCGCAAATGGTTTTGGACGCCCTCGCCGCCGGCAAAGACGTCTACGTCGAAAAGCCACTATGCCACACGCCCGAAGAAGGCGCCAAACTGGTCGAAGCCGAAAAGCGCACCAAACAAATCGTCCAGGTCGGCATGCAGCGCCGCAGTTACGACGTCTATCTCGATGGCGCCAAGGAAGTCGCCAAAGGCACGCTCGGCAAGGTCCGCATGGTCCGCTCCTGGTGGCTCAACAACAGCGTCGGCGACGGAGGCAAGCGCGCCGCCAAACTCGACGGCCCACTCGATTGGGAACAGTGGCAAGGCCCCATCAAAAAGCGCATTCCGCTTGACCCGTTCATCTTCCGCAACTGGCGCAGCATGTCCGACTACGCCGGCGGCATCGTCACCGATCAGGGCGCGCACGTCTTCGATGGCATTCACCTGCTGATGAACGCCAGCTACCCCATCGCCGTCACTGCCGCCGCCGGCAAGCCGCACATCAACGGAGTCGATTCGCCGGAGATCGTAGTCGCAACAGCCGAATATCCCGAAGACTTCATCGCCGTCTTCAGCATCAACTACGCGGCCATGAAATACCAGCTGAAGAACGACCAGATGAATCACCTCGATGGCGACCGCGCCCGCATGGATATTGGCCGCGAAGACTTCCGCGTCTACAAGCAAGGCGCCGAAGAGGTCGTCGCACTCACCCGCAAATCTGAAAAAGGCTTCGGCTGGGCCACAGACCTTCACGTGCAAAATTTCCTCGAATGCGTCCGTACCCGCAAGCCTCCAACCGCCCCCATGCGCGTCGCGTTTCAAGCTGTAGTCGTCACCCAAATGGCGAATCTCTCGCTCAAACAGGGCCGACGCATGAAGTGGAACGCCCAAACAAACAAAGTGGAGATGTAATGGAACAAGTCACCCGCAGAAGTTTCGTCACCATGGCAGGCATGCCCGCCGCCCTCGCCGCGCAATCCGCCCAGCCACGTCCAGCCAACAGCAAAGTGGTCCTCGCCCTCATCGGCGCGGGCGGCCGCGGCACCACGCTCGCCACCAACCTCGCCCAGGTGGAAAACGCCGAATTCAAATACGTCTGCGAAGTAAACGATCAGAAGGGCGCGGCCATCATCAAGAAGCTCGAAGAGATCCGCGGCCTCAAGCCGCAACGCGTCGTCGACATGCGCCGCGTCTTCGACGACAAAGACGTCGATGGCGTCGTGGTCGCAACGCCCGAACACTGGCACGCCCTCTCAACCGTGTGGGCGTGCCAGGCAGGCAAGGACGTCTACGTCGAAAAGTGCCCCACCATCTCCATCTGGGAAGGCCGCAAGCTCATCGAGGCCGCCGCCAAATACAAGCGCGTCGTGCAGGTCGGCTACGAAAACCGCAGCGGCCCTTACGCCGCCACGGCCCGCGATTACATCAAGTCCGGCAAGCTCGGCAAGATCCGTCTAGTCAAGGTTTACAATCTTCTCCCCGGTGGCGGCGCGTTCAAAGAGGAGCCCACCGGCCCCGTCCCACCCGGCGTCGATTGGGATCTTTTCCAGGGCCCCGCGCCCGAGCGCCCCTTCTCACAAACCCGCCTGCAACGCTCCTGGGGCAAGTATTGGGACTACGGCGGCGGCGAACTCTCAGACGATGCCAGCCATCAACTCGACCTCGCCCGCATGGCCCTCGGCGATCCGCCCCACCCCAAGTCCGTCTATTGCACCGGCGGCCGTTACGCCTACAACGACAACCGCGAAACGCCCGACATGCAAGTGATCACTTACGATTACGGCGACTACGTCATGACCTGCGAATGCGGAACCAATCAGCCGTACATGAAGAAGTTCCCCAACGAAGTGCGCACCGGCACCAAGTGGCCCTACTGGCCCCAAAGCTCCTGCCGCATCGAAATCTACGGCTCCGAACGCCTGATGTTCCTAGGCCGCCACGGCTGCGGCTGGCAGGTCTTCGAAACCGACGGCAAAATCGTCGACCAGGACAAAGGCTACTTCCCCGATAAGTGGCACCAGCCCAACTTCGTCGATTGCATCCGCTCGCGCAAATCCCCGAATGCCGATATCGCCATCACCCACTACAGCGCCAGCCTGGTGCACTTAGGCAACACGTCGTACCGCGTAGGCAAACGCCACCTGGAATTCGACGGCACAACAGAACGCTTCAAAGACCCCGCCGCCAACGCGCTATTAAAGCCTGCCTACCGCAAACAATACCGCATCCCCGAAGAGGTTTAGAAACCCGCATCTCATCGAAACGGCGGAATGTCCATCGGCAAACCCACCCGCATAAAGAACCGCGCAAATCCCTGCGACAGATGTTCTCGATAAGGTGGCAGCAACCGCAGGTGAAGCTTGTTCCCCCGCGCCTGTAGATACTTTACGGGCAGCGTATAGATCTTGCGGAAATCAACAATTCGGCCTTCCTGAGTAAAGCCTGCTTCTGAGCTCTCAGCCAACATGTGGAATCCAGGAAGATTACCGCGCCGGGCATCTTCCAACCCTCGTAGTGTCCCCAGCGTGTGAGTCTTCGGAAAGTCCGAAAGCTTCCAAACAACGCACAACAGCACGTGATCGACCTTCACGCGCCCAGGAACCAGATCGCAACTCTGCGTCATCACGATCACGTCCCGCGTCAGCCAATGAAAGTAACTTCGACCGGCAGGACTATCCAGTTCCGTTGACTCCGGCTCAAAGAGAGAGCACCCATCGAATATATCGCCCTGCTCTATGTCCAGACCACTCGTGATTCCGTACCACGGATACTTCGCAAGCTCAATTCCCATGCCCCAAGCTTATACGATTTCTAAGCCAGAGAAGGTTCGATCTCCACCCGGCGCAACAAAACCTCAATGCGCCCCGAGGCCTTCGGCGCCGGAGGATCGTCGAATGAGCAGTCCCAGTCAATCACCTCATCGTCATAGGACGGTGTAGGTTCAGGGACTACATAACGCGCCTTAGCTGTTCCAATAATCTTGGACATCGTTACCTCAATTGCATTGTAAACCATTACGGCCTCCACCCAAAATAGCCGCATAATCTCCTTATCGTCCAAAATCCATTTTTCTTGAGCCCCAACCAATCAACTCCCCCGCACCTCCACCGGATACCCCCGCTCCACCCAAGCCTCAATCCCACCGTCCAAAGGAAACACCCGCTCAACCCCCTTCTTCTTCAACGCCAGCGCCACACGAGCACTCGTCACCTCATTCGGGCACGTACAGTAAAGCACTACATCACAATCCCGTGGAATATCCACATGCCGCTCATCCAACTCCCCCGGATCCACCCGAATCGCCCCCGGCAGCATCTCCCGAGTCACCTCAAAAGCAATCGAAGTCCGCAAATCCACAATCCGCACCGCCTCACCCGACGCCATCTTGTCACGCAAAGCTTCCGGCGTCAGCCGCCGCATCCGCAGCGAATTCACCACCCGCCGCTTCTCCACAATCCGCCACGCAATATAGGCCCCAATCGCCCCCACCACCACCGGAATAGCCCAACTCCCCAGCGCGCTGAACCCCGCCACCACGCGATCCAACTGATCGTGCAGCACAAACCCCAGCCCAATCACCACCACATTGTATAAGGCCGACCCCAGGCTATCGAAAATCAGAAACGACCCCACCGGCATCCGCAACGCCCCAGCCACCGGAGCCGCAAACAGCGCCAACCCCGGCACGAACTTCGCTACCACCAGCGCCTTCCAGCCCAAACGCTGAAACGACGACTCCGTCTTCCGCACGCAAGTATCCGGAGCCAAGGAAAACGAGCAAAGCCCGCGCATCACCGGCCCGCCGCGCCATCGCCCGCCCAAATACAAAACGTAGTCGCCAACCACAGTGCCAAACCAGGCAGCCGCCAGCACGCCCGCCAACCCGATCCGCCCCTGACCCGCCAACGCCCCTGCCGCCAGCAAAATCGCAATCGCCGGCACCGGCGTCCCAAACTGGTCCACAAACGCCACGCCCAAAACAATCCAGTAACCGTACGCAACTATCAATCCAATGAAATCCAACGCGTCTCCTTGCCGTATACTCAAATTTATGCCCACACTCAGCCGCTACAAAACCGACCGCGTGTGGAACATCAACGCCAACATCATCGCGGCCGACCTCATCGGCACCGGCATCACTGCGCTCATCATTGAATCCATCCAATCGAAATTAAATTCCCCGCACAGCATCGTAATCGTCACCGCCCTCATTGACGGCACTATCAGTCTGGCCCTGTTCGCCCTCCTCCACCTTAACGCCAACCGCGACCGCGGCGTGAAAGATCTCGCCCGCATCCAGGTCCAGCGCTGGGTCCTGACCCCCTTGAACTATCTGGTCGGAGGATCAATGCAGTACCTCCTCCTCACCATCGGCCTGCGCCCCAGCATCGGCGTGGTCGTATCTTACGTGACCGCACTCATCTTCGTCCGCACCGTCCACACCATCTATGGCAAACGGACGGGCCTATTCCACTAAAGTAAGAACCCACAATTCGCCGTAAGGGAATTGTCGACGCCAAACTCGACCCTGCAGTTCTTTCAAGGGTGGGGCAGGCAATTTGCCTGCCCTGACTAACTTTAAAGTCACCTCGCTATCACTGACGTGCCTTCTCAATGCTTCAATACTGGAAGGACATCTGTAGTATCTTGCTATTCGCGCAAAATCGATTTGGCGCAGGCGTCTCGTCCGCCGACTTGCCCCCTAAAGCTTTAGCGAAGGAGGAAGCCTTGTCAAAAAGGATCCGCCTGTGCGAATACTAACGCAAAAAGCCGCCGAGTTAAAAAAACGAGTGGTATTGGATTGTCAATCTGCCCGGCGAGCAGCACTCGCCGCAGACCAACTAATTCCCCATCTCCACCTTCACCCAAGCATGCGCCAACCGCGGCCCCTCCGCCCCCTGCATCACCGCGCTCCACTGCGCATAACTCTCCCGGTTATACTGCGTGCTCAAATTAATCCGCTCCGGAGCCCGCAGCGTGTAACACATCCGCGCCGAAGACCCCGCCGCCAACCGCTCCGGCACAACCGCCTCCTTCTCCACCGCAAAATCCAACCGAGGCTGAAACGAAGCTCGAATCCCAGAAACTTCCGACTTCCCCTCATTCGACAAAACGAAACAAGCCTCTACCGCCTCACCCCGGGCTACCTTAAAAACCTCCGCGTCACCACGAGCCCGCAACTCCGCTGCCGGCCGCGGCCGCCCCACCCCATTCAACAAATCCAAAAACCAAGGCACATAGTTAAACACCAGCCCCGTACTCCGCGTGCCAAACTCCTGCCCCGCGCCACGAAACCCCGCTACCGTCGCCTCATACGGTACCGCCAGAAACAGCGGGTCCTTCGAACGCAAATAAGCCTCCCGCATCAATCGCAACTCGCTCGTGATATTCCCCGCACTCGCCCCGCGCCGCGGCGACCCACCCTTCGACATAATGAACGCCGGCGGCCTCCACATATCCGTCAACGTCCACCGCGCCGTACGCTCCAGCAACGCATCCAGCTCTGCCGACCGCGCCCACGAGTTAAACTTCATTAGCGGCGAAAACAGAATCCCCGCGCAAAACGGAGACCCCGAAATAAACGCCGGCTGCTCCGTAATCGGCGCCAGAAATCCACCCCGCACCGGATGCTCCCACTTCGTCGCCCAATCCACCAGCCGCGCCGCGCCCCGCAGATATTTCTCGTCCCATGTCGCCTCGTAAACATCGGTCAAGGTCATCAACGGATGCCCCATCGCACGCTCCATCGTGCCCATCGTCGTGTCCGGCCTGATCGCCGTCAGCACCCAATCGGCAATCCCCTTCGCGCCATCGATCCCCGCCCGGTCGCCCGTAAAATAGCTGTACCAGATCAACCCCTGCACATAGCCCGCATGCGACAACCCCGGGTCGCCCGCCGTATGATGCCCCACCGCTCCATGGCTGTGCGTACGCGGCGCACCGCGCCATTCTTCCCGCTTCGAGGAATAGTGAATCGTGTCCACATCCAGATAATGCAGCGCCGAAGCCAGCCCCAACTCCAGCGCCGCCCGGTCGCCCGTCCGTGCAAAATGCACCATCGCACCCGCCGGCAGATCGTACTCGTTGTTGTCCCACAGAAACGTGCCCTTCACATAGCCATTCGATGAGTGGTCGCCATAGTTCTCAAATCCCAGCCCCACCTGCCCCACAACACTCTTCGCCATGTGCGCATCCAGCGTCGCCTCCACCGCCGGCAACGGACTCGCCGCCCGCGTCCCGATCGGACCAAACGCGCCCGACGCCGTGTACCACTCCGGCTCCGCCACCGCATACGAAGGCCCGCGCCCCAGCATCGATAGGTCTTCCGGCTTCGATCCATAGTAAAGATGAATCCGATGCGTCTTACCCACACCCTGGATCCACTCGTAATCGCCCCCCTCACGCGCCCACAAATCAATCTGAAATCCCGCCGGACCCCATCGCAAAGCCTTCGGATACTGCTCGCGAAAGTCCTCCACACCCGCGCTAATCAAGCCTGCCGACATATATCCCGGCAGCTTCTTCTCCGCCGTATCCTGCACCACCGAACCACTAGCCACGAATGCCTCGGCAGGTTTCAACGACAACGAAATCGAACGCACATCCATCTTCCGCCGCTGATCCGCATTCGCCACGAAGTAATCGATGCTCACCAGCGGGCTCCCCGCATAAGCATGAATGCGCGCCCTGTGCTGAATGTCCCCTCCCGCCTCTACTTCAATCACGGCATGCAAACCATCTCGCTCAATGCTTACCTTAGGTGTAAGCTCACCAGCCGTCCACTTTCGACCCGAAGTCTCTTCAATGCCAATATCGATCGGATCCCGCTGTAACACGCGCCCGCCTGCATCCCGAACATTCTCGATTACCCCAAACTTCGACTTCGACACGAAGAACCGCACCGCGCCCGTATCCACCTCCACCCCGGCCACCGATTGCGCGATCTTCACGCCGCCCCCAGCAGCCCCCCGCACCTTGTTTCCATAGGCCACCGTGTAGGCACTGCCCCCGCGCTGAAAGAAGTCCACAAACAACCACTTCACCGAGCCATCGGGCCACACCGCCATCGCCCGGCTCTGCGACGGAATCCGCGCACCGCCCGCATCCAACACCATCGCGTTCGCCGCGACACCCAACTCGCCCCGAGGAATCGGCAGCCCGCACCGCACCGGCCAATTCGCCACCACCGGCCCCGCGATCTTCACCGCCACGCGTCGCTCCTCCACGCTCCCCCGCGCAGGCGCCGCCGGACTCTGTTTCGCTGCCTGAAAAAGCCGTTCCACGCTCGGCGCATTGTCCTTCGGCAGAATCCGCACATAGTCGAAATACGCCGGCCCCACCGTGATCGGGTCTCGATACGGATTATCCACCCAGAACTCCAGTACCCCGCCCTTCGCCGCCACCGTCCCCAGGTCAACTTCCGCCCCACCCTCAAACCGCTTCCACGCCTTCCCGTCTATCGAAACCGCAATCGCCCGCCCCGGGTCATTCAAGTAAGCCCGATACGGCCCCTCATGCACCTTCATGCGAAAGTGCAGCGCCCGCTGCATATCCGGCGCGCGATCCACCGTCACCGAATCCGACTTCAACACCGCCCCATCGGACCAATAGATCTCATTCGGCCTGTACTCAAACTTACTCCGCCAGTCCTCGCCCTTCTCTTCCGGTTCCGAAAGCTTATCCAAATCGCTATAGATCACCGCCCACTTCCCATCCCCATCGCGATCTGCCTCGGTAATCCGCTCCGTATTCACAATCCCCAAATTCGATTCCAGCACCAGCCCCTTGCGCAGCTTCGGATGCCCCTGCGTAATCAGCGCGCCGGTTTCGTAAGCATCCGCCTTCACCCGCTTCATCGCCACGCCCGACACCAGATACTCCCCCGCCCCGTCGGCCCGAATCCGCGCCCGCACCCGCACCGTCCCCGGCCGCACCGGAAACTGTTTGCGAAACGTCAGCCACGTGGTGGGCAACTCGCTATACAGCGTCTCCAGCGTCGACCGCACCGCAATCTCTTTCCCCGTCGCGTCATAACAAACCAGTTCCGGCAGCGCCCGCACATTCAGGCCCAGTTTGATCTTCACCGCAACCTCAAACACATCCCCCGCCCCCGCCGTCATCTCCTCCTCCGAAGTAAACTCATAAACCGTCGCAGCTGAGGAGACAACCTTAAACTCATCCCCAAACGCCACAATCCGCACACCCGCAGCCGAAGGACTCCGCCAACTCCCCGCGCTCAAGCAAGGAACCAACAAAACGATGCAACCAATCAAACGAGAAATAGTCATAGGGTAGGACAGGCGACCTGTCCGCCATAGCTTTAGCAAAGGAGGATTCGCCTGTCCAAATACTAACTTATAACACCAGCCACTGGTGCTAAAATCATCCTGTGACATGCCCACCCTCCTACTCGTCCTCATCTGCTCCACCCTCACCGCACAAGCCCAATCAACCGAAACCTGGCGAGCCACCGAACTCACCTTCGAAAGCGCCACAGCCTACACCAACCCCCTCAACGATGCCGAACTAACCGCCACCTTCACCTCCCCCATCGGCAAAACCTACAAAGTCCCAGGCTTCTGGGACGGCGGCAAAACCTGGCGCATCCGATTCGCCCCAACCGAACCCGGAACCTGGCACTACCAAACCATCTGCTCAATCCCCACCGACACAGGCCTCAACGCCAAGCGAGGAACCCTGGCCGCAACCCCCTACAAAGGACCCCACGAAATCTACCGCCGCGGCTTCATCAAAACCGCCCCAGGCGTGCGTTACTTCATGTACGCCGACGGCGCCCCGTTCTTCTACCTCGGCGACACCCACTGGAGCATGCCCCAGGAACCCTTTGACGAAATGTTCAAAGTCGTCGTAGACCGCCGCGTCCAGCAGGGCTTCACGGTCTACCAATCCGAACCGCTAGGTGCAAAGTACAACTTCGCCGACGGCATCAGCGAAGCCGATCTCGCCGGCCTCCACGATCTCGACCGGCGCTTCCAATACATCGCCAACGCCGGCCTCGTCCACGCCAACGCCCAGCTCTTCTTCCCACCCGAAATCATCCGCCCCACTTACAACGACGACTATCTGAAGAAACTCGCCCGCCTCTGGGTGGCCCGCTTCGGCGCATACCCGGTCCTCTGGACCACCGCTCAGGAAGTGGACAATGACTTTTACAACGACCGCGGCGAAAAAAACTATTTCGACGCAAACTCAAACCCGTGGAAGAAGGTTCTCGCGTGGGTACACGAATTCGATCCCTACCAGCACCCCGGCAGCGCCCACATGGAATTCGCCACCTCCAAACCGGAGCCCAAAGTATTTCCGCCCAAGCAAGAGCGCCCCAAGTACGGTTACGGCGTCATGGCCTCCACGTCAAGCTTCCGCGAAGTGCCCGGCCACAGCTGGTACGCCGTGCAGTGGACCCCGCCTCAGAACGGCGACATCCCCTGGCCCCTGGTGAAAGATTTCTGGGAGAACGGTCAGGGCAAGCCTATCGTCAATTACGAAGGCGCCTACGATCATCTCTGGACACTGGAAGAGGGCGCGCGCCAGCAGGGCTGGACAGCATATCTGAACGGCATGTTCGGCCAGGGCTACGGTGCCATAGACATCTGGCTCTACAACAGCAAGTACGACATGGATAAGGACACGGTCCGCGGCCCTGTGACCATCACCGTAGAGCAGAAGAAAACCAAATGGACCACCAGCCTCGAGTTCCCTTCAGCCACCCAGTTAGGCCAACACATGAAGGGCTTCCTCGCAGCCATCGAATGGTGGAAACTGACGCCTCGCTTCAACGACACTACCTGGTTCCAGCCCGAAAAATCCGCCTGGTACTCCCTGGCCACCACCGGAGCCGATCTCTACGTGCTCTACCTCTACAACTGGCACACCACCGCCACTGGCACCCTCCACCACCTCCGCCCCAAAACCTACACCGCCAAATGGTTCAACCCCAAAACCGGCGAATTCCTCGACCTGGGCAAATTCACCCCGCAAATGGCCGAATCCATCGACGGCTACCAATGGAAAATCCCCGAAAAACCCACCGCGTCCGACTGGGTTCTCCTAGCCAAACTTCTCCCCAATTGACTCCTCCAAAACCACCAACCTCCTTCTAAAGGAGGTTGGCCGACGTGGGGCAGCGTGGCACTCTGCGGGCGAGTGGCACTCGCCCCTTCGCGGGTTACTTAGCGCTTACGGGCAAACCAGATAATTAATCTAAATTACGGCGCAAACCGCGCCAGCAGCGCAGCACATCAGCATGAATCGGCAGCAACACTCACGCAGTGCCGATGCGGAAACGCCGTCGGAATCTTGCGCGCCTTTATCTCAATGCGCAAAATGCGGGCCGTCTCGTTGTCGATCCAGACTGAAAGGCAATCGTCCAGCACCAGGAAGTGTTCCGCCGCCTCGCAAAGCGCGGTTGAGCCTAATTGAGCTTATGGCCACACGAGGAACAATATTGAGAAGCGCCAATGGACTTGAGTCCGCATTTCGAACAGAAAAGACCGCCGGAAACCAGCGACTTCCGCTTCCTGTAGAACACGAGGAAAAAGACAGCTACCAGCAATGGACCCACCAGCAATACCGCGACACCAAATATAACCAATAGTTCCGGTAGTCCAATACCGCGCAGCATAGATTTAAGGCGTAAACGTCACGTTCGATTCCGCACCAAACTTCTTATAATTGCGGAAATCAATCGCATTGTGGCTGCACTGGCGTGAACCCCGCTCGCAACTCAGCACATCCGCATGCACCGGCAACAGCACAGACGCCGTGCCGATCTTGACAAAGTTATAATCCACCGCCGACTCCACCCTATCCAGCGGAAACGCCGACGGAATCTTGCGCGCCTGCATCTCAATGCGCAAAATACGGGCCGTCTCTTTATCAATCCAAAGCGTACCCTGGTAAGCGGGCAGATATTGCTCCTGCTGGGTGCGGATGGTCCAGTGGGAATTGGGCTGCTCCACGGTGAAGTCGAACAGCATCGCCGAACGCTGGAAGATTGTAGTGCTGCCCTTCGGCTTAAAGGTCGCGTTAGTAGACGAAGAGAAGATGTCCTGCAGAGTGCTGGCGAATTCGCCGCTCGACCACGAGCCCGACTCCTCGGCCTTCTCCTTCATCAGCTTGCCGTTGCGCATCAGATTCTGATAGCGTTCCTTGCCGTTTTCCACGATCAGGTCGCAGGTCAGGTTATCGATGGCGCGTTCATTCTGGTAGCGAGTCGTCACTTGCTTCACCGTGTAGTTGGGCAGCGTCTCGACAAACGTGTACGCAGTCTCGCGGGCGCGCTCAATGAAAGGCACCTCGCCGTCCCCGCGCGTCCTTACATAATTGCCGCGTTGAACTGGCGCTTCATCGCCCGCGCTCGACGCAACTTCGCCCGACGGGAAGCGCGAAATCCGCGCCGCTTCCTCGCGGGTGATGGGCGGTGGCTCGTCGGCGGTTGTCGAAGTTTGCTTTCTCGGAGCAGGCACGCCGCGTTTCAACTTCGGTGGGCCGCCGCCATCGGGATCGACGTTTTCACCGGAGTTCACGGTGGTAGCCCGCGGAGCAACCGCCGGCGCAACGCCCGGTTCATTATCGGGATTCGTAGGCATCCGCCTTGGGCCGCGCCGCTCCATGTCAGGCATCTCGCCAGCTTTTTCGAGCGTGACATTGAGTGCATACAGATAGCCCTTCTCGTCATCGGTGATTTCAACGCTCACCGTGTCGCCAGGCTTGATGCCGGGCTTGTTGAAGTTGGTAGATTTGTCTCGCTTCAGAATCAACGCCCGCTTGTCCGAGAGCTCAATGGTCAGCTCATCGTCCTCAAGCGCGGTGAGAAGACCGCGATACGTGCGGGTCTCTTTTCTGGCGGATGCCGCCGGCCTGCGTTGCGCCTGCGGAGCGGCGGTAAGCGCAAAAACGATGGTGAGAAACAGGGCTAGACTGCGCATAGGATCACCTTCTGAGACGTGTGTCACGCAGCCGGGGTTTCCACCTGTTACCGTTGAAACCATTCCAGCACGCGGCGGCGGAACTCATCGCCCGCCACATTTGCGATAGTAACATGTCCAGCGCCCGGAACAAGCCACAGCACGGAGCCGCCTGGATCGGCCGTGTGCAAGGCAACGGAATGGGAAGGCGGAATCTTCGAATCGTCCGCACCATGGATCAGCAGGACTGGCACGCGGGTGTGCGCAATGGCGTCGAGCGGTCGCACCTCGCCGAAGTCAATGCCATACTTCATTCGGCCGTAAATCAGTCCGGGCTCGATCACCGGGAAGAGCAGAACGCGCGCCAGCCAGTGGTTCAGGCCGAGCTTCTCGGCAGTGCGGTCGTAGGCCGCTTGATGGAAATCGCCGAACGGACATTCGGCTACGGCAGCAGTGAACCGAGAGTCATTTTCCAGCGACTGAATCAGGATCGAAGCACCCAAGGATGCGCCGATGCCGAACAACTGCCGCGGGTGTTCGGTCTGCAACAGCCAGTCAGCCCAGCGGTGGACGTCGTCCTTTTCGAGGATGCCGAACGTGACAAGCTCCCCGCCGCTGACTCCGTGCCCGCGTGAATCGGGCATCAACACGGTGTAGCCGGCATCGGCAAGAATACGCGCGCGATAGCGAATGCCGAAGCGCGTATCGCCAACGCCATGCAGAGCAATGGCCGCGTTGCCGTTCGGATGTTCGGGATGAACCAGCCAGGCCTTGAGGACTACGCCGTCGCGCGCAATGATCTGGACATCGCGAAAGTCCGCGCTGATAGCGGCAGCGATGGATGCATCGGGCGTGCGGCGCATTGGCGGATAGATGCGAACCGAGCCTTCGAGCAGCAGGACTCCGAGGCCAAGACCGGCCGCGATCCAGATGCCGGGAATCCATTTCCATTTGGAGAGCATTTGTCAGGTTATACGAAGCCTGGAGGCAATCGGTTCTATGTGGCACAGCGATTGCTAACAGTTTTAGGATAGACTCACTTTCGAAGGAGCTTAGGATCTCTATGAACGACTCGATTTCGCGCGCTGCGTCGCGGCGCGAATTTATCACCAATTCCACGCGAGTAGCAGCCGGCGTTTCGGCTCTGGCGGGCGTCGCAATTCCGCGCGTCCACGCCGCCACAAGCGGGACGATTCAAGTTGCGCTGGTCGGCTGCGGCGGACGCGGCACCGGCGCGGCAGGAGATGCGCTTTCGGTAACCAACGGACCCATCAAGCTGGTCGCAATGGCCGACGTAGTTCCGGCGAAACTGAACTCCAGTTTCGACAAACTGAAGACGAAATTTGAAGGCAAAGTAGACGTCCCCCCAGAGCGCAGATTCCTAAGCTTCGACGCCTATAAGCAGGCGATGGACGCGCTAAAACCCGGCGACGTAGTCATCTTGTCAACGCCGCCAGCCTTCCGCTGGGTGCAGTTCACCTACGCCATTGAGAAAGGTCTGAACGTGTTCATGGAGAAGCCAATCTCCGTCGACGGGCCGACCACGCGGCGCATGATCAAGCTCGGCCAACAGGCATCGGCGAAGAACCTGAAAGTCGCCGTCGGCCTGATGGTGCGCCACTGCCGCGCGCGGCAGGAACTGGCCGACCGCATTCGCAACGGCCAGATCGGCGAGATTGTGGCGATGCGCGCATACCGCATGGGGCAAGGTGGCGGAACCTCCGGTCCATTGCCGGCCGGAGTGAGCGAATTGACCCATCAGATCGGGCACTTCCATGCCTTCCTGTGGGCCAGCGGCGGTGTCTTCAGCGACTATTACATCCATCAGATCGATGAGTGCTGCTGGATGAAAGGCGCCTGGCCGGTAGAGGCGCACGCCGTTGGCGGACGCCACTATCGCGGCGATTCGCTCGACCAGAACTTCGACACTTACACCGTCCAATATATGTATGCCGACGGCACACGGCTGTTCTTCGATGGCCGCAACATGAAGGGCGCGCGCGACGAGTTCGCCAGTTACGCACACGGGTCGAAGGGATCTGCGGTCATCTCCACGCTGTCGCACACGCCGGGCATGACGCGCATCTATAAAGGACAGAACATGCCGCGAGTGAGTTCGCGCAAAGACCTGCCGCTGGCGCCCGATCCGAATCTGGTGTGGGCTTTCCCCCAACCGGAAAAGACTCCGTATCAGTGGGAATGGGACGACCTGACGGACGCCATCCGCAACGACAAGCCGTACAACGAAGTGCAGCGCGGCGCCGAAGCGAGCATGGTGGCGAGCATGGGACGCATGGCAGCACATACCGGCCAGATCATCACGTTCGACCAAATGATGAACTGCCCCCACGAGTTCGCGCCCGACGTGGACAAACTGGTACTGAACGGCCCAGCGCCCTTGCAGTTGGGACCGGACGGCAAGTATCCAATTCCCGAGCCCGGCATCAAGAAGGACCGCGAATACTAGCTATATTGGTGCGGTCAATCCCTAAGGAATTCGAAAGCTCCGATAGTCGGCTGCGGCGGTCGACGTTGCATGTGGAAATCGTCGGTAATCCCATCCACAGGGCAGGCTTTGGCTGCCGCAACCGAACTTGCCGACGGCGCGTAGCTTCGAACCTCGTTTGGAAGGCCGCCTGCAAGCTTTGGGTCGGCGGAAATGTTGCGGATGCCGGGCAGCGCCTGATCGCCGATGATCAGATTGCACTCAAAGCGGAACTGGCGCAGATCTTTCGGTAGCCGTGCAAGTGGGCGCCCGTTGCTCTGCAGGAGCATATTGCTCACGAATTTGTTATCTGCATGGATGGGAGAATCGTCGATATGGATGAGTTCCACCTCCGCATCCACAAACGTGTTAAAGGCGATCATGGTGTCCTTCAATCCTCCGCCCTGTTGGTAGGATCCGTAATAAAAGGCCGCCTTTGCGCCTACTACCAGATTATTGAGAATCCTATTCCCTGCGCTCGGATTCTGCACGCCATGAAAGGACTTCTCCGTGGCGATTTGGATTCCGGTTGAGATAGAGCGCCCCGCAGTGAGGTAACCAGGGGATGCGCCTGCTGAATAGAAGGGTGCGCGCCGCGACTGAAGACAGAAATTGCGTTCTACGCGAAAACCCGTGGCGTTGTCCAGGTAGATGCAAGCAGAGAAGTGGTCGCGGACGGTGTTGCCTTCGATGACGAGCCGGGATCCACCGGCAGTGATTCCCTCCCCATAACCCTCTTCCACTTTGTTGCCCTTGATTACGCTATCGGTCCCACCGACCCCAAGCGATGCCGGCCAACCTCCGGTAGCAGTAAGCGCGGCATTGGAGCGTGCATTGCCGCTCAGATTGTTGCCTTCGATAAGGACATGGTGGACAGTGGAAAGGTCGCTGAAGGAGGCCTGAATACCTCCCAGGCAGCTGTCCACGACAGTGTTGTGACGAATGGTGACGTGGTGCTTGCCCCATGCATTGATTCCCCATCCGGGGGAGCGGCGGATTTCGAGATTCGCCACCGTGACGTAGTTGCCGCCGACGGAAACCATAGATTGCTCGTACCCGCCTGGCAACAAGGCGGAGCCATCGAAAATTACCGCTGCACCGGGCAAGGCTGTCAGAACGATCGGCCTGTCTGCATCGCCGCTTTTGCCGAGAAAGAGCGGCTTAAGGTAGACCCCGGCTGCCAAGACCAGCCGATCGCCGGGCTGTAACTTCCAAGCCATCGCTTGCAGGTCGCTTTCCGGTTCAGCGTGGTAGTCGGCTGCCTGCAGGATAGTGGCAGCAAAGGCCAGATGAGTCAAAATGCTGAGCATTCGTAGACCATCATCGCATAGCCGGCAAGTTTATCGGCAGTCATCTCCACGCTGGCACCCTATTCAAATCTGGTGTGGGTTTCCTCCAACCGGAAAAGCCGTATCAGTGGGAATGGGACGAATGGCCGCGCATACCGGCCAGATCATCACGCTTGACCAGATGATGAACTGCCCGGCGCCGTTGCAGTTGGGACCCGATGGCAAGTATCCAATTCCCGAGCCCGGCATCAAGAAGGACCGCGAATACTAGCGGGATCAACTCGCGCCGATCGGGTGTATACTGAATCAGACCTGCAGGTCCGCAATTGCGCTGGCCTGCAAGCAGGAGGTTCGGTATGCTTCCTTCGCTCAAGTCATTCAAGGACTGGACAATCGCCTGCGGTTACTTTCTGGCGTTTGCCTGGGCTATGTTCTGGGTGTGGTTTGGAATCGCTTCCGGAATTTCGGAGGGCATTCCACCCATTGCGGTTGTGCTGCATGCGGCGTTCCCCGGCGCTATCTGCCTGGGACTGGCCATTACAGCCCTCTTCACTGACCGCATTGGCGCGATTCTGCTTCTAGCCGCCGGCGTTTTGATCGGGGTGGCGTATCTGTTTCTCTTTCCGCACGCCAGGCTGAACGTCAATCTCTTCTGCGAACTGACCTTGGCCGCGCCGCCATTCCTCGCGGGGTTGCTGTTAATGAAACGCGTATAGCGGGAGGCATCATGCAAATCGCATCGAGGTTGGCGATCATCGCGCTGATCATGACCGGATGCCCGGCGCAGCTCAAAGCGGCGAAGGTGATGGCCGTCACGTTCGACGGCGTGGTGCATCCCATCACGGTTGAGATCTTCGGCAATGTCATGGAGCAGGCCCGCGCGCAAAAAGCGGACCTGGTTCTGATCCGGCTCAACACGCCGGGCGGTCTGCTCGATGCCTCGCGCAAACTCGTGGAGCAGATCGACGCCTCGCCGATTCCTGTTGTCACCTTCGTAACACCAAGCGGGGGCCGCGCTGCGTCCGCGGGATTCTTTCTGCTGCAAGCGGGCGATGTGGCGGCGATGGCGTTCGGCACCAACACGGGCGCGGCTTCGCCGGTGCTGATGAGCGGGGAGATGGACGCGGTGATGCGCCGCAAGGTGGAGAGCGACTCGGCGGCGGCACTGCGCGGCCAGGCGAACAAGCGCGGGCGTAATGCCGAAGTGGCGGAGAAGGCGATCTTCGAAGCGAAATCGTTCAGCGACAAGGAAGCGCTCGACCTGCACCTGATCGACCTTACCGTCCGCGACGAAGCCGAGCTGCTACGCAAGCTGGATCAGCGCGAGATCGTCCGCTTCGATGGCACGCATCAAACGCTGCAGCTCGCGGCGGCGGAGGTCGTGGAGTACAAGGCATCGGTGCGCGAACGGCTGATGACGTCGCTGAGCGATCCGAATCTGGCGTTCCTGATTCTGATCGGCGGCGCGCTGTGCATCTACATTGAATTCTCATCGCCGGGGTTGATCGCGCCTGGAGTGATCGGCGCGATTCTGGTGCTGCTGGGGCTTTCCGCGATGTCTGTATTGCCGGTGAACTGGATGGCGGCCGGACTGATTGTAGTCGGGCTTTCGTGCTTCGTGCTGGAGGCGAAGTTCGCGTCGCATGGAGTGCTCGGCGCAGGTGGAATTGTCGCGCTGGTTCTCGGCTCGCTGTTCCTGATCGACGGGCCGCCGGAGATGCGGATCCACGCGGGTACGGCGTTCGGCGTGGCGCTGCCGTTCGGGTTGATCACGTGCTTCCTGGTTGTGCTGGTGACGCGGGCCCGGGCAAACAAAGTTGTGACGGGAGCGTCGACGATGATCGGCCAGGACGGCGTCGCCGTTACTGAGCTTACGCCCGCGGGAACGATTGTGATTGGCGGTGAATACTGGAACGCAGTCTGCACGGGCGAGGTCCCACGCGGCACCGCTGTCCGCGTTCTGGAACTGAATGGCCTGTTGTTACGAGTCGCGCCGGTTGCAAAGACCGCGACGGAGGAGTAATCGTATGGAGCAATTGATCACGTTCCCATTGATGCTGGTAATCGTCATCGTTACTTACCTGCTGAATTCCATCAAGATACTTTCCGAGTACGAGCGCGGAGTCATCTTTCGCTTGGGGCGCGTCCTGCCGGTACCGAAAGGCCCGGGCATTATTCTGGTGTTCAAGCCGATAGACCGCATGGTGCGGATCTCGCTGCGGCTGGAGAGCCTGGAAGTGCCGCCTCAGGATGTGGTGACCAAAGACAACGTCACCGTGAAAGTGAACGCGGTGATCTTCTTTCGCGTGATGGATCCTAATAAGGCGGTGCTGGAAGTTACTAACTTCCTGAATACTACTTCGCTGCTGGCGCAGACTACTCTGCGCAGCGTGTTGGGCGAGGTGGAGTTAGATGAGTTACTCGGTCAACGCGAGAAGCTGAACATCCGGCTGCAGGGCACGCTCGACCAGGACACCGGTCCGTGGGGCGTGAAAGTGGCGAAGGTGGAAGTGAAGCAGGTGGATCTGCCAGAGCAGATGATCCGCGCGATTGCCCGTCAGGCCGAGGCCGAGCGCGAACGGCGCGCAAAGATCATCCACGCCGAGGGCGAGATGCAGGCAGCGGTGAAGCTGGCCGGCGCGGCGGAGCTGATTCAGAAGCAACCGGCGGCGATCCAGTTGCGGTATCTGCAGACATTGGTGGAGATCGGCGCGGAGAAGAATACGACTGTGGTGTTCCCACTGCCGATCGATATTTTCACTTCGCTCGGGAAGTTTTTGGATAAGGCATCTAGTTGAGGGTCCGCTCCCTTACGGTCGCGGCTCGGAACTTTGCGTAGACGGCGCGGACACCGGCCGCGTTGCGGGCTTTGTCCGCGCCCCACATTCCGTAGGGCGTTAGGTCGATTGATTCGGCAGCTTGGTCAACGGTTTGTTTTTTAGCGATGGCTTTGCGCACTTCCTTTGCCATGGCGGCAAGATAGGCGCTCTGGCCTTTCAAGGCCTGCTTATCGCCAGCCAGGCCATGGCCGGGGATCAACTGCGCGACATCGTACTTGCTATACAAGCCATCGAGCGCGCGCACCCAATTGTCGATATCGGCATCGACGTCGGCGACGTTGTTCCCGGGGCGCAGGTTGACGCAGAGATCTCCGGTAAACAGGATCTTCTCCTTCGGCAGCCAGGCGACGGAATCGCCGAGCGTGTGGCCGGGGCCGACCTTGATGAGTTCCACGCGATGGGCGCCGTCGTCGAAGACCATCTTGCCATTGAAGCCGATCTGCGGATGTTCGAGCTTCTCGTTCTTGTATTCGGCGGCAGAGTTGGCCCACGCGGCGGGGTTCTTACGAACGGACTCTTCGATGCATTCAGCAGAGCAGACGATGGTGGCGCCGGCATCGACGAAGACTCCGTTGCCATGCGAATGGTCGGCGTGATAGTGCGTGTCGAAGACGAACTTGATGGGCTTGGCGGTGACCTTGCGCACGTCGGCGATGATGGCCCGTGCGCCGACGGGATAGTTTGCGTCGATGACCAGGACGTAGTCGCGGAAGATGACGAAGCCGGCGTTGGCAATGATCTTCTTGTCCGGGCCGGCCGCGCGCCAGTAGACGTCAGGGGCGAGTTGCTTCAGTTCGCCGGTTTGGCTTTCGCCTTCGCGATAGAAGGCGAAGAGCAGGAGTGCGGCGAACGAGGTTGAAACGATAGCGCGGCGCATATAGGGGAAGATTATCATATGGTGAGTGGGGCCGGGCAGTCCGCGTGGGAAGGGCTTCCCGGCCCTGAGTTGGCCAGGATTGCTTCGAGCAGGCCGTCCATGGTGTGGGGCTGGGCTTCGACGTGAACGGTTTGGCCGTGGGCGCGGAGGGTTTCCGATGTTACCGGACCGATGGAGGCTACGCGGGCTTTGGCGAAGGGGGTCAGGCCAGCCATGGCTATGAAGTTCTTGACTGTCGATGAGCTTGTGAATGTTAGCCAATCGGCGTCGAGGTTCAGATTCTTTGGTGCTTCGGGCTGGCGGGTGCGGTAGGCTTCCACTACTTCCACTATGGCTCCGCGTTTGGTGAGCTCGATCGGCACCACGTCGCGGGCTACGGCGGCGCGGGGTAGTAAGATTCGTTTGCCTTCGAGCGGGATTCTGGCGAAAGCTTCGACCAGGCTTTCGGCCACGTATTCCTTGGGCAAGACATCCACCTTCAAATGCATGGCTTCGAGCGCGGCTTTGGTGGCCGGGCCTATGGCGCAGAGTTTCGCGCGCAATGAGCGAAGATCAGTTGGTGAAGCGTCGAGGCGGTCGACGAAATACTTCACTCCGTTGACGCTGGTGAAGATTAGCCAATCGTAATCGGCGAGGTGCGCGATCGCAGCATCAATGGCCGAAGTATCTTCGGGGGCGGCGATTTCGATCACAGGATATTCGGTGACCGTTGCGCCGAATGCGTGCAGTTTGTGGGACAGTCCTGAGGCTTGATCGTGCGCTCGAGTCACTACGATTTTCTTGCCGAAGAGCGGGAGCTTCTCAAACCAGTTGAGCTTGTCGCGCAGGCCCACTACTTCTCCGACGAAGATGGTGGCGGGGGGCTTCAACGCGGCAGCTTCGATGCGTTCGCCGAGGTTTTCGAGCGTACCGGTGACGGTGGATTGTTCGGCTCGTGTGCCCCAGCGCACGGCCATCGCGGGTGTGGTCGCGGGGCGGCCGCTGGCGATCAATCGAGATGCGATTTCACCGGCGTGGCTGAGGCCCATATAAATGACCAGCGTTTCAGACAGGCCGGCTTTGCTCCAATCGATGGCATCGGGATCGTGGCCGGTGACGAAGGTGACTGCGGAGGTGTGGTCGCGATGCGTGAGCGGCACGCCGGAGTAGGCTGCGATGCCAAGAGCCGCGGTGACGCCGGGCACTACTTCATACTGGATGCCGGCATCGACCAAGGCCTCCATCTCTTCGCCGCCGCGGCCGAAGATGAACGGATCGCCGCCTTTTAAGCGAACGACGGTCTTGCCCTGGCGGGCGTAGTCGATCAGCAACTGGCAGATCTCGTCCTGCGAATGACTGTGAGCGGATTTCTTCTTGCCGACGTAGACACGCTCGGCGTGGGCGGGCGCAAAGGCTAAGAGATCGTCGGAGGCGAGGTGATCGAACAGCACCACGTCGGCCATTTCGAGTACAGCGCGGCCCTTGATGGTGATCAGGTCCGGATCGCCCGGCCCGGCTCCGACAAGGTAGACCTTGCTCATTCGTAGACCGCTTTCAAAATCTCGCTCGCGCCAGCGTCAAGCAGTTCCTGGCCGAGTGAGGCACCCACTTTTTCCGGATCGTCGCCGCGCGCTTCGAGGCGAATCATGGCGAAGGCGTCTGGCGCAATGACGATGGCCTGGAGAAAGACTCCGCTGCCATCGGCCACGGCGTGTGCGCCGATCGGTACCTGGCAGCCGCCGCCCAAGGCGCGCAGGACCGCGCGTTCGGCAGTGACGGCGTTGCGCGTGGGCAGGTGGTCGAGCTTGCTGACGATGGTGGGGCCGACGCGGGTTTCAATAGCCAATGCGCCCTGGCCAACGGCGGGGCACATGATTTCGACGGGAATGATTTCGGCGATGCGATCGCTCCAGCCCAGGCGGTTGAGTCCGGCGGAGGCGAGCAGGATCGCGTCGTACTGGCCTTCGGCCTGTTTGCGCAGGCGCGTGTCGACGTTTCCGCGGACGGATTCGATTTCGAGATCGGGACGGAGCGCGCGCAATTGGGCCATGCGGCGTAGGGAACTGGTGCCGACTTTTGCGCCGCGCTTCAGTTCGTCGAGCTTGCAGCCGATGATGGCGTCGCGCGGGTCTTCACGCGGTGGGATGGCGGAGAGGGTGAGGCCTTCGGGCAGATCGGTCGGCATGTCCTTTAAGCTGTGAACGGCTAGGTCGATGCGGCCATCGAGCAAGGCTTCTTCGATTTCCTTGGTGAAGAGGCCTTTGGTGCCGACTTTTGAGAGGGCGACGTCTTGAATTTTGTCACCGGTGGTGTGGATGATTTCGATGCGGCACTCTTCGCCCAGTTCTTCCAGGCGGGCTTTCACCCAGTTGGCTTGCCATAGCGCGAGCTGGGAGCCGCGCGATCCGATGGTTAGCATTTGGTCTCCTTCCACAACACTGCAAAAACAACGGGCGGAGCTGAAGCTCCGCGCAGGCTAAAGCCCGCCCTACAGGCGCTTAGACAAAGCGTCGAGACGAGTCTCGACGCGGCAGGCACGAGTGCCTGCGCCACAATGCGGCTCTGATTCCATTGGCATTTTTGAAGACTATGTGGCATTGGACTGAGGCCCGCGTTACAGGCGGAATATCTTTCTTATAACGTCTACTATGAAGAGGCCGTCGGGGTCTCCGGCGTGCTTGCGCAGTTCGGAGATGGGGCCGTGGGCGATTTTGTTCATGATGCCCTTGGTTAGTGCTTCGAGGGCTTCTTCCTGTTGGGGCGTGAGAGTGCCGAATTTGCCGCGCAGGCGATGAATTTCGGCCTGGCGAACCTGTTCCAGATGTTCCTGCAAGCCCACGATGGTCGGGGTGACTTCGCGCGTTTTCAGGCGCAGCACCAGCCGTTCGACCTCTTCGGCGATGATCTCTTCAGCCTGCTCCGCTTCTTTCAAGCGACCCTTGAGGTTGGTTTGGATTACCTTTTCAAGGTCGTCGATGTCGTACAAGAAGACGTTATCGAGCTGGTTGACGGCCGGTTCAATGTTGCGCGGAACGGCGATATCGATTAAGAACATCGGGCGGTTGCGGCGCTTTTCGATGACCTTCTTCATCTCGTCGCGATTGATGATGTAATGCGGCGCGCCGCTGGAGGTGATGACGATATCGACCTCAGGCAGCATCTGGTGGAACTTTTCGTAGTCGACCACTTTGCCATCGAAGAGCTTGGCCATCGTGTCGGCACGTTCGCGGGTGCGATTGGTGACGAAGATGTTCGCTGCTCCGGAGCGGCGCAGATGACGGGCGGCGAGTTCGCTCATTTTGCCTGCGCCGACGAGAAGCACTTTGCGATTGTTGAGCGAGCCGAAGATTTCGCGCGCCAGTTCGACGGCGGCGTAGCTGATGCTGACTGCGCTCTGTCCGATTTCCGTTTCCGAGCGCACGCGCTTAGCGACGCTGAAGGCGCGGGTGAGGACGAGTTCGAGAAAGCCGTTGACGGAGCCGGCGGCTTTGGCGGCGGCGTAGGCACCTTTCAACTGGCCGAGGATTTGGGGTTCGCCGACAACCATCGAGTCGAGACTGGCGGCGACGCGGAAGATGTGGCGGATGGCGTCGCGCCCTTCGTAGCGGTAAAAGTATTGGGCCAGCGCGGGCTGTCCGAGTTGATGGGCGTCGCTGAGGAAGGCGTTGACGCAGGGGTTGGGGTCGGAGGTTTCTTCACTGGTGACGGCGATCTCCACACGGTTGCAGGTGGAGAGGATCATGCCTTCGAGGAGGCCTGCGCGGCCCTTGAGATTGAGCAGGGCGCCAGGGAGCGAGCCTTCGGAGAATGCGACGCGCTCGCGCACTTCGACCGGTGCGGTGCGATGATTCAGCCCTGTGACAAGAAGCCTCATTTTTCAATCAGCGGCTTGAGGCCGACGTGCGCGGCCCAGGTGAGCGCGGAGAAGCCGAGCACGGAGAGTGCCATGAAGGCGGCTTTTCGACCGCGCCATCCGGCGTTGGCACGAAGGAACACCATGACCAGATAGAAGCCCCACGTGAGCAGTGAGATGATGACGGCGGGCTTGGCCAGCCAGTGTGTGCCGTAGTCGACAAAGGCCCAGATGACGCCGGCGATAGTGGCCAGCGTGATGAAGGCGAAGCCGGTGCCCATGGAGTTGCTGATGAGCGAATCAAGCGTGCCGAGCGGGGGCAGTTTGTCGAAGATTGCGCTGGTGCTTTTGCGTTTGAGGTGGCGTTCCTGGACCAGGTAGAACAGGGATGCTACGGCGGTGACGAGCATGGCGGCGTAACCGATTAGCACTAGCAGGATGTGTACCAGGAGCCAGCCTTGGCGGACGTTGGGATTGCTCCAGCCGGCGACGGGGATTTCCGTTGCTCCGACCAGGGTCATGAAAAATACGAGTGGAAAAAGAATGACGGAAAGGCTGGAGAACTGGTATCGCCAACTGACGAATTGGAAAGACAGGGCGATTAGGAAGCCGCAGAGCGAGAGCGTTTCGTAGAGATTGTCTGCCGGGACGTGACCGACGGCGAAGGCCATGTCGACCAGTGCCACCAGATGGAACGTTACGCCAAGCGAGAAGGCGCTGGCCGAGAGATCGAACATTTTACTGGGGCGTTTCAGGACCGTGAGCATGGCGTGGAGCACGCCCACTGAGTACAGTGCCGCCGCTACGCGCAACCAGAAGATGCTTGTCGCCTGCATGAATATATTACAGTTTACCATCATGGGATTACGTATGAGCCGAATTGGTTCGGCGGGGGAGCGCGGTGGGTTCGTTTTTTTCGCGGAAAGTGGGTTTCTTTTCCGTGGGTTGAGTGCGTTTTTTGGCTTCGTTCTGCAATTTAGCTAGCATTTCTTCGGCGTGCCGGAGCTGGCGCTCTGTAAGTGCTTGATAGCGAAGGAAGAGTGGGAGCAGGTCGGTGTCGTGGACACATTTTTCCATGCCCAAGGCCATGGAATAGCTGCGGCGCTGTTCGAGGTCGTAGGCGGAGGCCTCGGGATGGTCGGCGAGGGTCATGTAGTCGACGACGTTGGCGCTGTTGTGTTCGTCGGCGTGGAAGGCTTTTTTGATGGCGACATCAAAGATGCCGGCTTCGAAGCGGGCGAGGCGTTTGAGACGCCAGTGGCAGAGGGCCATGTGCAGGACCCACTCTTCCTGGCGGGGGCCTTCGGGCTGGATGGAGGCTTTGAGGCGATCGTGGTGTTCGGCGAAGTTGTCGGAGCCTTCCACGTATTTGACTGTAAGGGTGTCGGACAGGAGGCCGAATTTCAGGGCGTTCTGGGAGGATTTTTGTTTGCCTTCGGGGGTTTGCGGCCCGGTGGATCTGAGAGCGTTGGCGCGGTTGGCAGCGAGCTTCGCTTGGGAGACGGGGATGCGGGTTGGTTTGCCCATGGTTTAGAGGTAGCACGAGGGTGGTTGGGGTTGGTGGGTGAATTTTGGTTATGTTGTTGATTTTGTGGGTGGATATTTTGTTGGTTTCGGTGGTGATTGGCGGTTAGGGGGTGGAGGATTTGCTGCGGATTCACTTGGACAAAGTCCGATGAGAGGCGTAGAATCAAAGTCATATGGCATTGCATTTGGATACCACGCCGGGCAATGAATTATCGGAGCTGGACGGGTTGACGTTGGCTAATGTCGATCTTGGCGACGCTGCGCTGATCGCGCGACTGAGCAAACGGGACCGGCTTGCCGCCGGGGAGCGGATCCGGGAAGCTGTTCGCCACATGCAGGAGCTTGGCGTGATCGATGTCGATGGCAATCGCTTGAATAAGGAATTGCCGGCGGATATGCGGGAAGATTCCAGCACGGACTTCGGCGGGTAGCTCGCCGTGCCGAGAGTCACTCTTTCCAGGACGTGCTGAAGCCGAGTCGCCTGTTCATTTCGAAAGGTCCGCACCAAGAGACGGACAATCTGTTGCAGACGTCAGGGATCTTGCTTTTATGGCGACGCTGTGTAGTTTTCGATGTTTCCAATGTTACGACGCATCGCTCGGTAGAAGCCATGCAATATGCAATAAGGAATGGATCTTTCGCCATGGTTTGGATTTCTTCGTCGTTCGGATTTGCAAGCTCATATCCAAATACTAATTACATTTTGAACCAATTCGATTTGGACATCCTCTGCTAAAGTCAATACCTTTTGAGTTTCGGGCTCCTTGATCCAGTCCAGTAGCGGATCATTGTTCTTTCGGCCGACAAGGATTTCTTGCATTATTTCTTTAGGGATCTTTACATTTCCGCTTCGGGCTTGGTGCTTTATCCAGCCCCAGAACTCAGGCACTTGGCTGATCGGATAGTAATCTCTGTCGGCAGTCATCAGAATGTTGGCGTCCAACAGATAGAGCATTTAGAATCCTACAGGTGTTTCCCGGAGTAGTGGAGTTACATTCCTAGGTTTAACTCCGAGCACCTGTCCAGCTTTTGTCTGGGTGAGAAATCCTCCACGTAGTGAATTGTCAATGAGTGAAAGCAGCGCTGCCCCTAGTTTGTGGCGGCGCACGATATAGTAATTGGGTCCCCCATCGTTTTCCTTATTCCTGGCCTGCAGTTTCGCTTTGCCTTCTAGCCAATCCTGCTTAAATTGCTCTGTCAGGCTGCGCAGCGTCTGCTCTACAATCACTCCTGAGCGAAACAGCCGGTAGGCGACCATTGCGCGGCTGACTTTGTGGCTTTCGGCGAAAGCTGAGATTGCGGCTTTCGTTTCGCGAAGCCCAAGCGTTCTTAGAGTCCTCAAGCTAGCAAGTTGTACGGCTGGGAGAATAACTTCTCCAGCTACATCGTTACAATACTTCTCAATTTCGGCGGCTACATTCTCCCCGCTTAAGCCCGTTGTTCCAAGCCAGAGATGGACCAGTTCATGGAGTGCGGTAAAACCCCAAGCAATTTTCGCATCCTGATCATTGATGAGGACAAAAGGTGCTAATTTGTCTGCGATTGCGAACCCGCGAAATACGTCAGCAGCGATGTTTGTGTGATGACTCCCAAGATTGCCCAGCAACAAGACGAACACACCTGAGTCTTCGATCCTGGCGCGCAGATAGGCGAAGGCAAGATCCGTCGATTTCTGAGCCTGGAATGTTTCCAGTGAGAAATTCATGCTGTCTGCAATATGTTTAGCCAGTTCTTTGGCTGGCACGCTCATCGTTACGCTGCCAATGAATGGTACAGGCTCTGCCTCCAGATCTTCCTGGAGAGATCTAACAATACTTTGGCGCGCTTTGATGTCACGGATTAGGGCGTCCAGGTCTGGATCGAAGAGTGGGGGCCTTGCGCCTGGGGTGGTGCGGAAGTCCTGACCCCGGTCTCCTGTGGTTGGGGGTTCGGGGAGATAGAAGACTAGCAATGGGCGGCGGTATTTTTCCGCCATTTTGCTTAGGAGGGTTGGGGTGGGTTCGGTTTCGCCGGTTTCCAAGGCGGTTAGCCTTTGTTCTGGGGTTAGGCCGTATGCAGCGTTCAAACCTAACGCGTGGGCGGCTGCTTCGAGAGTTAGCCCGGCGGTGGTTCTGGCCCACACCATAATTTCGGGATTGAATTTCGTCGTTTGCATTCGGATAATGCGTGGCTACCAGCCCCGCGCAGGTTACCAACCTGCCCCACATCAATCATCCTACATCATTCGGTTTGATCTTTAGTCCGGGAGTTTGTCGCCGAAGGATTCGGCGAGGAGCCACATGGGGAGGCCGTGGGGTGGTTCGGGGAGGATACAGCGGATGGACTTCCAGGCGCCGGTGCCGGCGGCGACGATTTTGTTGTTGACGTGGTCGAGGGCGGCCCTGGTGGGGGCGGAGTGTGAGGGGTGGAGGTGGTCGAGGCATAGGCTTTACAATAAGGCCCTCGTCAAGAATCGGCTTTGCAGGACAAGCCAGAATCCCAAGCGATTGGACTGGTTGGGAAGGGATTTCGCGATACCTATCGGGGACATGGGAAGGATGTCACCGCGAAAAGGCCGCCTCGACGTATGATTTCCGATAACCGCACTTTCATTGACCTACCGGTTTCAAACAGTCCTTCTCCAAGGGCGTTTCTAATAACGACCCAAGGTTGCGACGGCCTCAAAGTCTTGGCTATAGTAGTCAGCGTTGCGCGGTTAAGGAGCAAGTTATGAGAGCATTCAGGTTGCTGTTTCGAGTGTTGGTTACATTCGTCGGAAGCGTTACGGCATTCTCCCAGAATTCGGTCGAGGATCCGGATTTCGACGCCCGTATCAAAAACCCGGCTTATACGAATTCCCATCCAATGATAATGCTGGACCGTGGACACTTCAATCTGGGTACTGCTGTCGGAAAGAGCATCGACAAATATTTCGCCGAGATCTTCGCAACAGATGGCTATGCCGTGGTTCGTAACGATGGCAGATTCCAGGCATCGGGACTGCGCAGCCTGCGTGTCTTGGTCGTCGCAGTGCCCAGCAGTAGTGAGTATCCAGCGCCTGGGAGCGCCTTAACTCATGAAGAAGTGGAGACGGTCGCATCTTGGGTCGATGCAGGGGGAGCACTTCTACTTATCTTTGACCACTATCCGCTAGCCGCTGCTGTAGAAACGCTCGCAAATCGGTTCGGTGTTCAGGTTCAGTTGGGAGCGGCTAGCGACGACGCACACGCCCTGGATTCACCTGGCTCCTGGGCCTGGACGATTGAATACACCCGCAAGAATGGATTCCTGAGCCGGCACCCTATTACCGAGGGAAGAAACCAGTCTGAGCGCCTTAATCGCGTGGTGACTTTCGGCGGATCATCGCTCAGTGCACACGATGCAAAAGATGAGTTTTTGAAGTTGTCTGCGTCGGCGCGCAACATTCAATACGCCGACGGAGCACCGTCCGATGCCAAGGCTCTTACTGCGCAGGGTGCGGCCTTTCATTTTGGGCGAGGCCGCGTAGTCATGTTGGCGGACGCGAACACCGTCGCGGCGCAAGTCGCTCACTTTCCTAACGCTCGGCCGGTCCGCATAGGAATGGGCCGCGAAGGCTCGGACAACCTGCAGCTACTTCTCAACATAGTGCACTGGCTTTCCGGGTTGTTTGAGTGAATCGCCCGGCAATGCAAAGGTCCTCTATAAGGAACACGTAAAAGGGGGAACGTCTTGAAACGAAAGCTTGAAGCCAACCTGCTGGTGATCACAGCATCCCTTACGATTAGCTTTGACGGTGCCATGAGCGCCCAGAATCGGAAGACCCCGGACGAGCCGGCCACCGTCAGGTTACAGCCAGTCCGAACATTGACGGACGACAGTTCATGGTTCGACATTTGGCCCAGCTTTTCTCCTGATGGTCAAGAGGTGGTTTTCACCCGAGCACCGGTAAGAGGAGACCGGCGAGCGCGGCTGTGGCAAGTAAGTCTGAGTGGCGGGGTGCCTCACTCCCTGACACCGGCCGATTTCGAGCGTGATTGCACGCGGCCTGATTGGTCTCCCGATGGCAAAACCATTGCCTTCCGGGCTGCGGGCCGCTCTCGATCTCAAGGCCGCGGTAACGCGTTTCTATACGATACTCCAGGTGCCATTTGGCTTTTGACGGTAGCGACAGGCGCAATGAAGCCGCTGACAAACTACAGGCAGAATGATGACTACTACCCTCATTGGTCTTCGGATGGCCACTGGCTGTACATATCCCGACAAAGCATTCAGGGGCCCAGCAATATGGATATCTGGAGGATTGATTTTCGGGGCAAAGAGGAGCGTATTACTTCACATCCGACGTATGACGTCTATGGAGTTCCTTCACCCGATGGTAAGCAGCTTTCTTTCACTTCAGATCGTGATGGAACTCGGAATGTGTGGGTTATAGACATGAACAAGGGTGAAAAGGACGCGACACAGTTCACGTTCAGCGGAGGCCGCGGAGCAACGTGGTCGCCTGACGGTCGATGGATCGCTTTTCACCCTCCTCCTTTGACGGGCCATCGTGGGCCTTCAGGAGGTGGCATCTACATCAAGCGCGTGACCGGCGGTCCGACAATCCAAGTCACAAAAAGCACCGACGATACTTTTCACGATAGTCCGAACTGGTCGCCTGATGGGAGATACATTCTGTTTGACGAACTGGATCCGAATCCCGAAACCGCATCGACAGGTCATCTCAAGATTGTCGACGTAACCAAAATCGTACGCCGATAGCGTGGTTTTAACTCAAGCTGGAGCCAGAGGACCAGCAACAGAGGCCGAACAAAGCCTGTTGGCCTGAAAGCTGCTATTACCCATGCGGAGTGAACCATCATTCTGGACGAAATACCGGGTTGTAGGTCCGTCATGATCCAGCCACCGGCCAAAGCAAGCGAACTGGGGTTATCGGAGAGTAGGTTTCAGTGGGACGTTCGTCCGGTCGCCTACCATTCATTTGACCGATTGAGGCGAGAACAGCCCATTCCACCGAATCCCACCGGCAATCAAGTTGGCGGGACCGGGACTATTCTACGCCCTCGGTGATGCACTTTGTTTTTTGAGGCCGGCCTTATTTTAGCGTCTATGGGTGGTAGAGGCGGGGGGCGGATTCCTGGAGGATGGTGGCGCCGTATTGGAGGAGGCCATCGGTGGTTGCGACGAGGATTGGTTTGCTGTTTGGGGAGAGGGCGAGTTTGTGCGGAATGCCGGGAATATCCTTTGAGACGATGCACTTTCCGTAGGTGGCATCCCAGAGCTTGAGCGACTCGTCGTGGGAGGAGGAGAGCAGGCGGTTAACCGCAGCACATGAGGGGAACCAAACTGCGGGTAGGCGATCGTTTTCAGATCTTGACCTAACCATGAGGCCTGCGGGTGCGGGATACAAGCAAAACCTTGTTTGATGCACGGCTTGCCGCAGTGATGCGAGGCGGTCTGCTAAAATCGCAGAACGCTTATGACGGAGGATGTCACAGCCAAAGGGCCGCCTCGACGCATGATTTCCGATAATCCTAGAAAAAGCTGTTGGACTGGGTTTGATACAGCGATCTTCCGCATTTGCATTCGATTGCGGATGAAGGCGGCGTAACCCATTGGGTGAGTGGTTTATTGGAGCATTGCGGTGGTGGGCCAAAACAAGGCCGAAATCGGCCGTGGCGAAACGATTTCCGGCAATCACCGGTGCACGAGTACTCGATCGTAGGGCGTCCGGCGTCGAAAGTACTTACCATTCCAAGCGCATCGTAACCTGCACCTGGCGCGGGCGGAAACTGGTCCCCGTGTTGTAGGAATTGGCAAGGCTCACGATTCCGTTTGACGCGGGGATGTTCAATCCCTGGTTGTTAAATACGTTGAACACGTCCACGTTGGCCCGCAGGCGGAGCCTTTCGGTAACGCTGAAGTATTTCAGCAGCGACGCATCGGTAACCCAGTTGAACGGGCCCAACCGCGATTGATTGCGCCACGGATGCAATCCCGTGTCTGCGTCCACACGCTGCACCACGCCATTGTTCAGTTTCACATACACAAAATCGGTATCCCAATCGCTGGCGCCGGCCGCACCGGGCTGCCCATCCTTGGGCCAAGGCGTGACGGGCTTCTGCGCCGGATGGTAATTCGAAGGTAAGCCGAAGACTCCGTTGCGCAATCCGGCGGCGTTGCGGCTGTTGATATTGCGCTCGGAGATATAGCCGTTGAACCACAAATAGCCCTCGATGCACCGCTCATCTTTGGGATTGGTGCTCAATGCCGGCGTCGACCTGCAATCGAGGATCGGATACTTCTTTCCGTAAACTTCAAAATTTGAAACCGTTCCCCAATTGTCGGTTGGCAGGGTCAGCCAGGTGCTCAACATCGTGCCGGTGCCTGACATCTTCCATCCGCCGATCAGCGCATCCACCGCTTTGGGCGCGGTTTTCGCAAACTGACGTCCACGCCCGAAGGGCAGATCATAATTCCAGTTCCACCTTACACGGTGCTTGGGAATCCCAGTGTCGCGGCTATAGTTCAAAAACCGATTCAACTCCACGGGATCTTTCGGCACGGCACCTGGCAGATATCCATCGGGCGTGCCGCCAATGCCGTCGCGAAACGAATTGCCCGCCGCCCTCAGCGCGTTCGTCATGCTGTAGAACACCTGGAACCCAAGGCCCTTGGTGAACCGCCGCTGCACCTCGGCGGCGAAAACGCTGGTATTGATAAAGCCCGTCTTCTGCAGAATCTGGACGGACGCGTAAGCGTTTTGATCGTAGGGACGGCGCGCCACGCTCGCAAACGTTCCTGTTGGCAGAGCCTGGCCGGTGGTTGTGTACCAGACATAATCCGTTTGCGTCGGGTTGATTTCCTGTAACTGATCGGCGTTTACACCGTGCTTGCCGGAGTAAGAGAGGCGCAGAACGGTGCTCGTGTTGAACTGCTTTTCCAGGGCCAGATTCCACTCGTGAATGCGCATGCTCGGGGTGTCGCCGAGGGCTTTCACCGTGATGCCGCGGCCAACCGCCGACGGGCTGTTGATGTCAATGACGTTGGCGCTATTCACTCCCGCTGTTACTGGAGGCACTGCCCGCAGAAGGTAGTTCGATATACCATCGGGACTTTGCGCGGCCGTGTTGGGACTGGAGCTGAAACTGGCGCGAAACGGAGCCATCGAAGAGAACTGAGCGAGCAGAGTCCGCATGGGGATGGCCGAAAGATACATGCCGTACCCGCCTCGCACCACCATCTGCCGCGCTCCGCTTGTCAGCCGGTAGGCGAAGCCGGCGCGAGGACCAAAATCGAAATAATTCGGCTGGAACAAGTTAGGGGAACGATTCAAGTCCGCCGCGGTTGAAAACTTCACTCCAATATTGTCGTAAAGCCCGATGATCTTGGGTGATGTGACGCCGAGCTTGTAATAATAATCGAGAGACTGCGGCAGAAGGATCGAGTGGCTCTTCAAATCGAACGAATTCAGCAAATAGTTGGCCTCGCTCATTGCCGGGTTGATGTCCCATCGCAACCCTGGTGTGATGGTCAACCGCTCCGTCACTTTGTAGTTGTCCTGAAAGTACAGCGCAGAATTGGTGTCGGTAATGTGCATCAACCCGCGCTTCAACCCGGCCGAATAGGTGGCCGCATAGCCGAGAAAGAAGTTCGCGCCGTCAAAGCCGGTCTGCGGCGTTGCCGCCGGTGCCGTCGTAGACCCGGTCGATGTACTCATCAGAGAAGTCGCTAGGCTGTTGAACGTAGCTGAACCGGAAATCGCGCCCTGATCGGGCTGTAGCGTTAGTTTCTCCACATGCCAGCGCCAGCCGAAACCGAAGTTGTGTGTGCGCTTGATCAGCGTATAATTCTGTTCGGCGTTGGTCACAATGCTGCGCAGGAACCGCCGGTTGTCGCCCTCGATGTAACCGGTAAAACCATTGCTGGTGATGTTCGGCCAGCCGATTTCATTAAATGGATTGGGGAGTCCCAGTTCTTTCGACCAATCCTTGTCTTCCGCCCCGGTGACAATCAGGATGGACTGCCAGTTGCGGCTCACCAGCGTTTCCGCGAATAACGAGGCGGAAAAAATGTGCGTCCAACTGATCGATCCGGCAATCACCTCCTGTGGCTGGAACGTCACATTGGCTTCGTAGTTCTTTGTTGGAACTCCCGTCGTCGCGCCTGATGCGATGCCGACTGACATGGCGTTCCCGAAATTCGTTTTCGCCCACACGCTATCCTTATTGCTCAATCGGTGATCCAGCCGGATCGTCGTCGGCGCTGTGCTGGTATTCGAAGCCGGTACCGGTATCTTCAAATTCGTAGTCACAAGTGGATTGGTAAAATCGCTCGGCAAGGGCGTAATCTCGTAGATGCGCTTTGCCAGCGGGCTGATGCGGTTCACGGGAATCACGTTGCCGTTGAATGGCAACCGGTTGGCGAATACCCTGCCGTTCGCCGCCGTCTGCGTGGATGTTGTCAGCGGGTCGTACAGAGTAATAGCACGTCCGAGACTGTCGGAAAGCCCGTTGAAATTGCCGCTGCGCATCGCCACCGTAGGCACGGCGTAATCGCGCGTCGAACCCTGGCGCTGCTCGGACCCTTCCCGCGAATAGAACCAGAACGTCCGGTTCCTGCGGTTGTACAGGCGCTTGCCATTCCAGCCGAAGGAAGGCAGTACCACCGGTCCTCCCATCGAGCCTCCGAACTCGTTGCGGATCAGTTTTGGAGTCGAGTACGGTTCACCGTTGAGGTTCACGTCCTGGCGCGCCCGCGCGACGCCGAAGGCATTGTTCCGAACGGTTTCATACAACGCGCCATGCAACTGGTTGGTGCCGCTCTTCGTTGTCACAATCACTGAAGCGGGACGATTGTAGCGAGCCGACGAAGTGCTGGTTTCGACCCGCACTTCACCGATGGAATCGAGGCCCTGCAACCCCAAGGCGCCACCATTCTCGCGATTGTTTGCGCCTGCTCCATCCTGGACGAAATCAATCGCGTAGTTCATCAGACCGCTGACCCGAGAGCCTTCTACCCCCGGCGTCACGTCTTCAATTAATGTCAACAGGCTGCGGCCATTGACGGGCAGTTCTTCAATGCGATTGGCGTCAAGCGTGCTGCCTTGGGTCGGATCGGTGGTAGTGACCAATGGGACGCTGCTGGTGACAGTCACGGTTTCGGTCACTTGGCCCGGCGAAAGCACAGGGCTGATCTCGGCGATTTTTCCGGTCTCGAGCGCCAACTCCGCTTCCCAGGACTTCATACCCGGTGCCGACACCTTTACGAGGTACTTCCCAATGTTCAGCGCGGGAGTGGAAAAGTAGCCGTCCTTATTCGTCAACGAGGATGAGACCACGCCGGTTTCCGTGTTCGCGATCGACAGGTTCGCAGACGGCACCACCGCACCAGAGGAATCGCGCACAACCCCCTGAATGGTGCCCCCGCCTGCGCTGGATTGAGCCGTGGCCGCCGGAATCGCCAAAAAGCAAATCAAGAATAAGAGATTTAAACGCATGGGTCCCCGTGATACCTGGGTGGTAGTATATCCTAATCTGTGGTTACTGCGACGAGAATCGCGTGGATATTTTGGCGCCGTAAGCTGCGCCGGGTATTATGGCCATTTCCAAGCAGAGGGAGAGGATGGTCAGCCATTCGGAAGTTAAGTTAGGCACATCGGCCATGACGGCAGTCCGCCGCGCTTTCCACCCGGCACGGCTCGCTTGAAAACTGGCCAATGAACGTGAACTGGCCTTACCGGAAGCCGGCCCGCATGACCTGCCGGCCGCATGATTTCCGATGATGGCACTTGTCGGGCACGACTCTTGCCGAATGGCGAATCCGGCCCCGAAAGCAGATGGGGCGATCCTTTCTCTGCCAGATGGGCGCGAGGCTACTTGGAGCGTACTTTCCGGTTGCCCCGTCATCCATTCCCGGGTCCGCTCAGGATTTGTGGCACTCTAGTGTGATGTGTCCGGCCAAATGTCGATCCGCTAGAAAGGGCTCGAACCCGGTGTTGTGTTTGGTGCAGCCATTACCTGGGTGGCCGATGGCCATCGCCGCTGCAAGCAAAAGCCTGGAGCCAGAACGACGACATCACTGTAGTGACGGTGCGGAGGATTGCATGAGAGCGGACCCTCAGATTTTGAGACGGGCGAGCAACTCCGCTGTCGTCAGCCAGGGTGCCCGCGCTGATTCAAAGTCGTCATCATTCGACCAGATGGGAATCCGGAGGTGGAGCGCCAGCGCCAACAACTCTACGTCATCTGGATCTCGTTCTTCGATGCGACGCCGGGCCTCGGCCATCTTGCGCCGGTATGCGGATTCGGGAGCGAGTGTCACGGGAAGGGTCGCCAGGGCCAAAAGCAACGAAGCGGGATTGAGCTTGCGCTTGAGTGCGAGCGAGGGTATGCATTAGTGCACCTCAGCGAGCACGTTCGCCGTGGTGAATACTTCCGTGATTTCAGAGTGCGTCAAAACCAACCGGGCACGACCGCCAATCAGCGCTGACAGGATGACATTAGCGTCCGCCGCGAGTCGCACGGCGCTTCTTCTTCCAGTCGTCGAAGTCCTTCAGTACTGAATCCTCCGCCACCCGCGCCTTCTTCAATTGGTGGCCGATATCGGCGCTCAAGGCGAGAAACAATTCGCGCTTCCATTCCACGGGCAGCGTAGTGGTGGTCCAGGGAATGAATACTCCGGCCAATCGTCCGCGCTGGGTGATCAGGAGCGGATCGCTCTCTTGCATCAACCGGGTAGCATGATCACGCAACTCGCGAACGGTACTGACTCGCATGGGGTCACCTCTGTACCGATTATAGTTCCCGGCCCGACGAACTGTTGCAAGGCGTGGGGACAGAACGACGACATCACCGCGGTGACGGTGCGAAGGAAGATGTGAAAGTTTTCCTGTTGGTAGTGCTGACCGCTCCGCTTGCCGCTCAAACGATTCGCGTCACCAGTCTCGAAACGGCCACGCCACTCAATGGCGAGTGGCGCGAGCAGACCAGCGACGATTCGCGCTGCGCCGACCCTGGCTTTGATGATTCTTCCTGGTCCCGAATCACCATGCCGAGAGCCATCGCACCTGGCGCGTATGGCTACACATGGCATCGCATTCATCTCGAGATCCCCGCCACGGACCGGCCCGTTTCGAGTGCCATCGCGCCTCTCTTTCCCGCCTATGAAATCTTCGCCAACGGGGTGAAGATCGGATCATTTGGCGGTGAACTGGGCTCGCCTTGGGGACAATACTCTACCCGGCTGGCGAGCTTTCCCCTGCCCAAGGGGCAGCCGCGTCTGATGATCGCCATTCGCAGCAGCGAACTAGGCATGACGTTTGGACGCAAAAAGAGCGACAGCCTCCTCGCCGGTACCTTTTGGCTTGGCACTCTCCAGCGCGAGTTCTTCGGCTTCGACCGCACGCGCGAGATGTCGGGCAAATCCACTCAGGAGATCGCGGACGCCGCCCAGGCCTGGGGCCAGAACGACGACATCACCGTGGTCACGGTAACGATGGAAACCTAAATATGTTGGTGCTGATATGTGCCGCATGAGTCACCCTTAGCTTTCCGCGCCGAATTGGGAACGATTTGTCGATCATCGGCCATGACGGCAGTTCGCCGAGCTTCCCACGCGGCACGGCTCGTTCGAACACTGTCAAAAGAACGGAAACTGGCGCTATCGGAAAGTAGGTTTCAGTGGGACGTTCGTCCGGTCGCCTACCATTCATTTGACCGACTGAGCCGAGAACAGCCCATCCCACCGAATCCCACCGGCAATCAAGTTGGCGGGATCGGGACTATTCTACGCCCTCGGTGATGCACTTTGCTTTTTGATGCCGGCCTTATTTTAGCGTCTATGGGTGGTAGAGGCGGGGGCCGGATTCCTGGAGGATGGTGGCGTCGTCTTGGAGGAGGCCATCGGTGGTTGCGACGAGGATTTGTTTGCTGTTTTGGGA
>CAIRSA010000393.1 GCA_903881085.1 uncultured Acidobacteriia bacterium | reverse complement strand
TTTTCGGCAGAAAACGGCCGAAAAAAGGTGACAGACCCCAAATGCGACGCGACGTGCGAATTGGCTGAAGCCCATCCAACTGCTTCTTCCATGTTCAAGGGTAGGACCGGCGATTCGCCGGTCCAATTTGCGGTCAAACCGATTCCGTCAGAGAGCTGTTGTCCGGGCTTAATCCGAATTCCACGTAAAGCGAAAATCGCCGCATGACATCAGGAGATCTGAACTTGCTCATCACCTGCTGGTTGACTCGCATTGCGGGCAGTCTGGCGTAGGGCAAACCACGGGGACAGACAGCCAAATTCCGGCAAACATCGCCGGACATTGGTGTCAGTCCCCGGGTTGCAGCGCCTGCACGAATTGCTCCCCAAAACGGATAAGCACCCGCCAACGTCCCGCCGCAACAGAAATTGAAGCGTATGTGTATACTGGCTGTGAGCAGGCAGGAGTTCAACATGATCGACTGCGAGATGTACCAACCCGTTGCGCCGCCGGAGATGGAGCGTCGCCATTTGGAGTTCCGCCAGGCTCTTCGGCTGCCAAAGACACTGCATTCGATCTACGCGATGGTTCGCCAGGATTTCGAAACCGCGGTCCTGGATGAATACCTTTGGTCGTTTTGGGGCTTCCACCATCTCCAGGCGGACCTGCATTACCGGGCCCGGCCATGGCAGAAGGTTCAGCTTCGGGCCATCGAACCAGAGGACGTTGCAGGTCTTGGCCTCTGGGAGATGGGGTTGATGTTGAACATGGCGATGGAGGACGAGGAGCCAATTCCGGAATACTCCTATCAAAGTGGCGAGGGGTTTCGATTCCTGCTACCCACGCTCGCCCGGTACATGGGCAAGCACCAGGAGCAGGCCAGATTCGCCGCCGAAAACGGCCTGCAATGGTGCGAAGGCGCGTGGTGTGCCGAGGAGCGGCGCCACAGCAATACTCTTGCGCGGATCATCGAGCGGTTGATGAAGAAACCGCCGCGCCGGGACAACCCCAACAAGCCCATGGTCGTGACCGCCACCGAAGAAGATGCGCTGCGCCACCTGATCAGCCGGCAGACCACGGAATGGAACGCCTCATCGAGTTACATCGTCATGGCTGCGCACGCAACCGGCCATCTCCACAGCCTGATTCGCAACCTGGAGCGCGACGAGGTCAAACATCTTTGCATCATCAGCGCCGCCAGCGCCTATCTTCTGGGGCCGCGGCCGTGGCGCCGATTTCTGGATCTGGTCAGGAAAGGCCTCGGGAACTTCACCAATCAAAAAAAGAGCCGCTCAGGCGGCGACGCCTTCGGGACAAATCCGATCACCGCTATCGAAGGGATCGCGGCGCACTTGCTCACGGAGTACTATTTGCGCAAATGGCTGAAAACAGTTCCGCTCCGCACGCTCAAGCTGGTCTTCGAGACTCCTTCCAGTCTTCCTGAGCTTGGCGCGTCAGTGCTTTCGCCTGAGAGGCAAACCGAGATGGACGCAGCATTGAATCGAGGGAGGGAGAAGCGATTGGCTCTCGACAGATGGGAGCCGGAGACGAGACTGCAGGCTGCGCAGCAGCGGCAGTTCGAAGCATCGCAAAATTTGGCCACAGCGCAGATCATTGCCGTGGACCTTGGAGGTTTCCAGGGCTGCGAAACGCCAGGCACGGAACAGGACAAGGATTTGCGGAAACGCATCCGGCGTGGCGAATACGGCAGCGACAGGGTTCTGCAAAACAGCCTGATCGATCACCTGCGCGATTTTCAGATTCGCCACAACCATCATGTACTGGCTTTGGCATCATGCGGATCGCCCCCCTGACTACGGCACGTGCATGAGAGCGCTGTGACGAATAGCCGGCTATAGGGGAAGAATTACTCTTCGCAGACCAACTCACGTCTTGGCACTGGAAATCAGTGCTCGAACAACGACTCCTCGGCTTCCTCGCTCAGCAGGAAGATTCGGTGCGAACATTCGCCTGAGCTAACGAACATTCGTACCTGTTCGGGCGAGGCAGGCTCGGTGAAAAAGTACCGCGCGTTGTTTTCGTGTTCATAGAATTTGTCCCAGTGGTCCCCGGTCCAGCCGCTGGAGTTTTGGGCAACGCCATGTTTGAAGAATAGCTCTTTGAATTCTTGCCTGGTCAGTTCGCGGTCCATGGTTTCCGATGCACCAGAGTCGCTGTTTCGTCTTGGGAATTCGCCTTCACCGGCCCCATGACTTCATTCAGGTTGCATCCGAAACGGCCCGGATGCCACGACGCCACAACGCGATTCCTATCCCTACTGTAGTGGTACTATTTCACGCCTCCATAATACGCGAGGTAGAGTCCACCAACAGCGACTGCGATACCAATTGCAACCCCGATAACGATGTTGCGGGTAGTGTGACTCGGCTTCACGCTGTTGACCCGCTTCAGCACCCGTACCTGCTGAAACCGGATATCGTTTTTCTCCAACCGGTGCTTTTGTTCCCGGGTCAACACAAATCCCACATCGGAGACTCCAGTGATCCATCCACGCAGCTTGGAGCCGTCCAAGAGGTGAATTTCGACCGGGCTATCGGGCGGAATGCCACGGATCTGCTCCTCGATAGTTGGCGCTGTTGAGGGCTTAGGTTGCCCGAAACAGCCCTCAGTCAACAGCACGAGTGCTAGCAGAGACGAAAGGATTTGACTTCTCACACTCAGGATGAAGCACGTGGGCGGCCATTCCATGCTTGCGAATCAGGGCCATCATCCCTAGAAAAAGCTGTTGGACTGGGTTTGATACAGCGATCTTCCGCATTTGCATTCGATTGCGGATGAAGGCGGCGTAACCCATTGGGGGAGTGATTTATTGGAGCA
>CAIRSA010000392.1 GCA_903881085.1 uncultured Acidobacteriia bacterium | reverse complement strand
GACAGCGAAATTCCGGCCAAAAACGCCGGAAATTCATGTCCGTCCCCAGTTTGCGGAGTCTGGCCATCCTCAGGAATGCATTGGCAACTGCTTTTTCAAGGTTAATCGGGCGACCCCTACTTTCCCACACACTCGCGCGTGCAGTACCATCGGGGGTGAGAGGCTTAACTTCCGTGTTCGGGATGGGAACGGGTGGGACCCGCTAGCTAGGATCACCCAGAAGTCGTTATTCCTATAAACTCTTCCGTAAGTCCGCCATAGCTCAAAGAGCGACGGCGGATGAAATTCTTAGATATTGACGGGCAAGCCACATGTTTGCGGAAGCGCTAACTTCTATAAAACGTCTCTGTATTCACATTTAATTTTATGGTCAAGCCGAACCGGCTTGCTGACCGTGGTCAATTGGTTGAGCAGGGTGTAGGCGTAATCGGTGTTGAACGTGCCGCCGGCTGGGTTGGGTTCGATGTCGGCACCTTTTCCTTAAACGTTAAATGTTACACGCTCCACGCCGCACTGAGTGCGCGCTCGAAGTTTCCGCCGAGGATCAATTCGATGTTGCGGTCGGAATAGTTCCGGGTTACCAGGCCTTCGGTCAAATCGTATATCTTCTTGGCGTAGTCGATTCCGTCAAGGTCATATTTCCTTTTGGGGTAAACCGGGGCGTCACGGCCGTCCAGATCGACGTCGCTGCCGATGCCGACGTGCTCCACGCCGGCCAGTTTGGCGAGATAGTCGATGTGATCCAACACGTGGGCGATGGTGACGCGGCCCGCGGAACGGACAAAAGAGCGGACCATGGTGACGCCCATGACGCCTCCCCTGGCCGCCATTTGCGCGATGGCTTCATCGGTTTTGCAGCGGGGCGTTCCTGGAACCAGCGCGCGGCAGTTGGAATGCGTGACGAGCACGGGCTTGCGGGATGCGCGGATGGCGTCCATGGTGGTGCGGTCGCCGCAATGGGAGATGTCGACCGCCATGCCAACCTCATTCATCCGGGCTAAGACCTGAAGGCCGTATTCATTGAGGCCGCGGTCGTGCGGGTCGGTCGATCCTCCGCCTAGGCGGTTGTTGGTATAGGTAAGTTGCGATACTCGCTGGCCGAGTAGGTAGAAGCGGTCCACGTCTTCGATGGTTCTGAAATGCGCGGAGTTCTGCTGGCCGATCAGGATGCCGATCTTTCCGAGCGCCTTGGCCTGTCTAAAGTGGGCGACATTTTCTATGCGCTGAAACTGCGCGGCGTGCGCCGTGATGAAGGCGTTCCAGCCGATAACGTCGCGGAGCGACTGGGTGAAGATGTCCCCGACGATGAAGCCGACGGCGGGATGAAACACGGTGATGCCGGACTCTTTCAGGCGCTGAAAATCGACTGGAGTGAAGCGGTCGGGATGGGTTTCCCACCCCGATAGTTTTCTGTAGTCCAAGGTCAGCAGGCCCAGCATGTCGATCACTGTGGAACGGCGCACCAGGTCGATGGTGCGGGCCGAGTAGTCAGGCGCACCCTGGGCGAAGAGGGAGAACCGGCCGCGGTTGATCATCGGGGCACCGAACGACAGGGCCGCACTTTTTAGAATTGAGCGACGAGTTAGCATAGGGTCCAGATTGGGTTGGGTCTATGGTAGCGCGTCGCGGGGCGGCGTGGGGGGAAGTTTGGAAGAAGTTACATTGGCGGCTGTCGGGCTGAAGCCCTCCGCAGGCTGAAGCCCGCCTTACCTTAGTCCAAGGCCGGGGCCGGTGGGGAGCGTTAGTTTGCCGTTGATTACCTCCACGCCGTGATACGGATCGTTGCTAATGAGTAAGTTGCCGTCTAAGTCGGCGTAATCGATCAGTGGCGATAAGTGGGCGGCGGCGGTGCATGATACGGAACTCGATATCATGCAGCCCATCATCACCTTCATGCCCAGGCTGCGGGCGATCTGGATCATGCGATAGGCTTCGAGCATGCCGCCGCATTTATCGATCTTGATGTTGATGCCATCAAAGGCTTCGGCCAGTTTCGGAATATCGCTAGGATGGAGGCAGGCTTCATCGGCGAAGATTGGCATGTGGACGCGCTTGCGGATGTACTTGGCCTCTTCAATGAGGTGCGCGGCCATCGGTTGTTCTATGAATTCGACGCCCATCTTTTCCAGCCAGTTGATCTTGCGGACGGCTTCGTCTTTATCCTTCCAGCCTTCGTTAGCGTCGACGCGTAGCGGCTTCTTGGTCAAGGAGCGGACGGTTTCCATGGTGGCTTCGTCGCTATCGAGGCCGACTTTGATTTTCAGCACTGGATAGGAGGCCGCCTCTTCGAGCTTCTTTTTCGTCATCTCAGGCGTGTCGATGCCGATGGAAAAGGTGGTTAGCGGGGCGTCCTTCGGGTCGAGGCCGAAGTATTTGTAGAGCGGTACATTGAGGCGCTTGCCCATCCAATCCATCAGGGCGATATCGATGGCTGCTTTCGCTGCCCAGTTTCCTTCCACCTTTTTGAAGATCTGGGCGAGGATCTTTGAGAACTGCGAGAAGTCGGCGGTGACGAGCATGGGGGCGAGCGATTCGACGAGTTTCTTGCCATCGACGGCGCTTTCGTTATAGCGGGAGATAGGCGCGCCTTCGCCCACGCCGGTGATGCCTTGCGAGGTGAGTTTGACGTGCAGCGTGTCGCGGAAGGTGCTGGACGACATCACGGTAGTCCAGGTGTGCTTCAGATTGAGGCGGACGACATCGGCTTTTACCGCGTTTGGGGCGGGGGCGGCATTCGCTGACCCGGCCACGGCGATGGCGGGCAGGGTGCGGAAGAGGTCGCGTCTGTTCATTTCGGTCTCCTTGTGGCAACCAGCAGTTTGGTCCAATGATCGTCAGCGAGTTTGCTGATCTGGATGACGGGGTGCTGGCTGGTGGTGGCATGGATGAATTCTCCATTGCCGATGTACATTCCAGTATGGGTGATTTTGGCAAGGCTAGCCCCGAAGAAGAGCAGGTCACCCTTTTGCAGATCCTTTTTATCGATGGCGGTGACGCCGTCCCATAAGGCTTGCGGGCCGGCGTCGCGGGGCATGATGATTCCGCGGCGACGGCAGAGCATTTGGGTGAAGCCGGAGCAGTCGTAGCCGAAGCTCGATGTGCCGCCCCAGGTGTAGGGCAGGCCGAGGAATTTCTTTGACAGCTCGATCATCTGGCCGGTGGAGATGTTGTTGAGGTCGAATGACAGGTCGCCCTTTTGGATCCAGGCGGAGCGGTCGTCCACGAGGCGGACACGCAGCCAACGGGCGTCGGTTTCCTGCAAGATTTCGACCTTGGTTTCAAAGGGCACGGTGATGACCGGTGCGTGCTTGGTGACGCTGGCCTCGCGGTAGAGATGCGAGTAGAGCGTTGACACCATGGCGATTTGGCCCGTTGCCGCGTAAGGCTTGCCGTTGCGGACGAGGGCGGCGGCGGGCATCCAGCCTTTGTAGTCGTCGGCCGTACGGACCTCGACCCAGTCTTTCGATTCCTTTTCGATTTTGACGTTCCAGCCGTAGATGGCTTGGGAGACGACGTCGGAATCTTCGGTGGGTGCGGAGTACATGTTCTGCACCGGCCGGTTTACGCTGCCGATGGCGAAGATGGCAGCCAGTAGCAAGGGGGGCATGATCCTCATTATAAGTCTGGCACCCGCCGGTTTGACAAATAAATTAATAGGGATCATCAGTATTTCTCATACGCAAACCATAGAAAGCTATCGGACTGTTTGGTATGATATGAGTTCCTTCCCCGTCGAAGACCCGACTATACAGCCATGGCAACTTTTGGACTTGCTGGACAAAATCCGTTTTCCAACTACTCGCTCGGAGACGCCTACGACGAGATGTTCTCAGCTGAGACATCCCCTCGCGCGCACTATCAGCCGCTCTATGACTGGCTGCTGACGCTGCCTGCCGAGGAACTTCGCCGGCGCAAACAGATGGCTGACCAGTCGTTCCTGCATCAGGGAATCACGTTCACCGTCTACGGCAAGGACGAAGGCACGGAGCGCATCTTTCCACACGATCTGCTGCCGCGCATGATCACTTCGACGGAATGGGCCAAGATTGAGAAAGGCCTGATCCAGCGCATCACGGCGCTGAATCTTTTTCTGAAGGACATTTATCACGAAGGCAAGATCCTGAGCGATAAGGTAGTCCCGTACGACATCGTCTATAGCTGCAAACATTTCCGGCGTGAAATGCGCGGGCTCAATGTTCCACGCAACATTTATGTCACCGTGATCGGGACGGACTTGATCCGCCTGCCGAACGGTGAATTCGTGGTGTTGGAGGACAATTTGCGCGTGCCGAGCGGAGTCAGCTACATGCTGACCAGCCGCCAGGTGATGAAGCGCGTGTTCCCGCAACTGTTCCAGAAGTGCAACGTGCGGCCGATCGATCATTATGGCCAGGCGCTGCTGGCAACGCTGCGTGAACTGGCGCCGAACAGTCGCATGGACCCCGTGATTGTGCTGCTGACTCCGGGAGTCTTCAACTCCGCCTATTTCGAGCACGCATTCCTGGCGCGTCAAATGGGTATTGAGCTGGTTGAGGGGCGCGACCTGGTAGTGCACGATAACATCGTCTATATGCGGACCACGGCCGGCCTGAAGCGCGTGGATGTGATCTACCGCCGCATTGATGACGACTTTATCGATACGCTGACGTTCCGTTCGGATTCAACGCTGGGCGTGGCCGGGTTGTTCAATGCCTACCGCGCCGGCAATGTAACGCTGGCCAATGCGATTGGCACCGGCGTTGCCGACGACAAAGCGCTGTACGCTTATGTGCCGGCGATCATCCGTTACTACCTGGGTGAAGATCCGATCATCAACAACGTGGAAACGTATCTGATGAGCGATCCGAAGCAGCGCCAGTATGCACTGCAGAATCTGGAAAAGCTTGTGGTGAAGGCGGTGGGCGAATCGGGCGGCTACGGCATGCTGATAGGCCCGCACTCCACGGCAGCGCAGCGCGAGGAGTTCCGCACGCGAATTCAGGCTGATCCGCGGAACTACGTGGCACAGCCGACGATCAGTCTTTCGGCGGCGCCGTGTTTTGTGGATGGCGGTGTGGAAGCGCGGCATGTGGATCTTCGGCCGTACATTTTATTCAACGAAGAGCGGACAACCATCGTGCCCGGAGGGTTGACGCGGGTGGCCCTGAAAAAGGGGTCGCTGGTAGTAAACTCCTCACAGGGCGGCGGCAGCAAGGATACGTGGGTGTTGAACGACTAATATGCTAAGCCGGGTCGCAGACAGTCTTTATTGGATGAGCCGTTATCTGGAGCGCGCCGAACATATGGCGCGGCTGGTGGACGTGAATCTTGGCCTGATGTTGGAACAGGGCCAACCGTTGCACGATGACCGCTGGCCGCGTGTTCTGGGCGCACTGGGCGTTGACAAAGCGCGCGCGGCGGAGATGAGTTCGCATACGATTTTGCGTTGGATCACGTTTGATCCGGCGAACCGTTCGTCAATTATTTCGGCCATCATTGCCGCACGCGAGAACGCGCGGCAGGTGCGTGAACAGATCAGTTCCGAGATGTGGGAAGAGCTGAACCGCTTATTTCATGAGCTGCGCCGCGCGGCCATGGGCGGCAACGACACGGAACCGCAGACGTTTCTGGAAGTGGTGAAGGCCGGGTCGCATCTATTCCAGGGGCTTACCGATTCCACCATGACCCATGGCGAAGGCTGGCAGTTTATTCAATTGGGCCGGTACATTGAGCGTGCGTCAGCGACAGCGCAGTTGCTGGACATACATTTTCAGCGGTTTCTGCCGCATCCACCGCAATTGATTGAGGCCGACGATCACCTGGAATGGATCGGGCTGTTGAAGTCGTGCACCGCTTTTGAGGCTTATTGCAAGGTTTATACGGCCGATCTGCGAGCCGAACGCATTGCGGAGTTTCTCCTTTTGAGCGATGAGTTTCCGCATTCGGTGCGGTTTGCAGTGGAAAACATCCAGATCGCATTGAACTCGATGGGGGCAAATGCTTCACGGCGCGGCACGGGTAAGCTGAGCCGGCTGAGCGGCAGGTTGCGCGCCGCTTTGAGCTACAGCCAGATGGATGAGATTCTGGCAGCCGGCCTGGACAGCTACCTGGAAAACGTGAAGAAGCAATGCACGCAGATTCACGGCGCCATTCACCAGGTTTATATTGATTATCCAATCGAAACGGCCATAGAGACATAGTTGGAATAGAATGTTCTACTCGATCCGCCACATCACCCGATTTCACTACAGCGCTCCTGTCAATGAGAGCGTGATGGAAGTTCGCATGAGGCCGCGCAGCGATAGCGACCAGCGCTGCCTCCACTTCAACCTCACCGTGAATCCGAAGGCTCACGTGAACTGGTATCGCGATCACCTGGGCAATACCATTCACCACTTCGACGTTCCCGGTACGCATACGCGGTTGGGACTTGTTGCGGAGGCTACGGTGGAACTGGATGTTGTGCCGCCGCTGCCGGAACATCTCGATGCTTCGGCCTGGCATGAAATTGACGCTGTGGCCGCATCGGGCGAACTGTTCGAATTTCTGCAGCCAAGCCAGTTTGCCACGCCCACGCCGCTGCTTGAGAAGTTTGCCGAAGAGATCGGAGCGAAGCGCGAAGGCGATCCACTCGGATTGCTGCGCACTTTGAATGAGCGGATCTTCGATGCGATGTCGTATGTGCCGAAATCGACGAATGTCGATTCCCCGATCGATGCGGTGCTGGCGGCGCGCAAAGGCGTGTGCCAGGATTTCAGCCATGTGATGATCGCCATTGTGCGCGGGCTCGGAATTCCGGCGCGCTACATCAGCGGTTACATGTACCATTCGGCGGAAGCGCATGACCGGTCGAGCGAAGGGGCAACGCATGCCTGGATGGAAGCCCTGCTGCCTGGCTTGGGCTGGGTGGGCTTCGATCCGACCAATAATCTGCTTTCCACGGATCGACATATCCGCACTGCCATTGGGCGCGATTACGCGGACGTGCCTCCGGCCAAGGGCGTGTTCAAAGGGGATGCAGACAGTACACTCAGCGTGGCTGTTCGCGTGAAAGCTACCGACGCGCCGGCCGATGAACTGGAATCGCTGGTTGCGGCGGAGGCGTTTTCGGTGACGGAGATTCCGGTAGGCGATAGTGCTGACGATCATCATCATCAACACCAACAACAGCAACAGCAACAGCAACAGCAGTAGTATGGAGTAGTGAAGTCAAAATCATTTTCCAGAAGACAGTTAAGTCTGTTATTGCCTGCTCTTGCCGGCTCCGGCACTGCCGCGGCCGAAGACAAAGTTCTCGCCTCGAACATGTATGCGTTTGAAGACCTGCCGGTGAAGCAGAACGGCAAGAATCGATCGCGTGCCGTGCTTGATGGCCTGACGCACAAAGGCTTCCGCATTGAGTTGCATCACACCGAACTGGCTCCGGGAGAAGCGCCGCATGCGCCGCACCAACATGAACGCGAAGAGTTGCTGATGATTCGCGAAGGCACGTTGGAAGTGACGATTCTTGGCAAGAGCAAGAAGATGGGTGCGGGGTCGATTGTGCTGGTGGCATCGAATGAGATGCATGGGTGGCGGAATGTGGGTGCGACGCAGGCGCATTACGTGGTGATGGCGCTGGGGCGGGATTAGGGCATTGGTCCGAGCGCCGAGCCTGTTTGGAGAGCTTGGTATCGATTACTGCACAGTCACCGAGCCGACCGCCTGCCAGTCTGAACTCTGGCTGCTGCTGCGCACCGCCATATAGAATATCTGATTGCCGCTGAACGCGTGATTGAACGTAATCGCAAGGGTCAGCGTAAGTGTATTTCCGTTTGTCGTGACCGAACTGGCGCTGCCATCGACGATGCACTGGCTGTTCTGAATGCTACTTGAACCGGGAAGCACCAAGCCCGCGTACGGCCCACCCGCCGCTCCCGCATCGTTGACCAGTAGCAGCGATCCCGAAGTTGCGCTTGACGGCACGAAGGCCAGATAGCAGGCGTTGCGGCCATCGATCCCGCTGTTGATCAGGATGTTGGCTACCGAAATGTCCGCCCAGCCCTTGGCACCGGTAAAGGTAAAGGTGTAAGTTTGGTTTGTCGTGGTTCCTCGTGCCGGGGTGACTGCGCCAACGGCCGGGTTTGTCGTAGTGCCGCCGGGCACGTTCCAAGTTCCCAATGCTGACCAGCCAGGACTTTGCACCGCGTTTCTCGCCGCCATATAGACAATCTTATTTCCGGCAAAGCTTGCTTTGAAGGTGACGGCCAGCGTGACTATGAACATACCCCCATTCGTGCTGATGGAACTTCCCGATCCCTCCAGCTTGCATTGGCTGTTTTGAATTGTGCTCGATCCGGGCAGCACCATGCCTTGATAGGGGCCACCGGCATCGCCGGCATCATTGACAAGGAAGACTGATCCCGAGGCCGTGCTTGTGGGTTGAATCGCAATGTAGCAGGCGCCCCGGCCATCAAGAGCGCTGCTGATCAGGATATTGACAACAGAGATGTTCTGCAGGCCGCCGGAGTCAAAAAACTGCATCGTGAAGGTCTGGGTAAGTCCGGAGCCGGAGGCGGGCGTGACGCTGACGGCGGCTGGGACACTTTGCGTGATGATGAAGTCCTGGCCGGCGATGGTGATTGAGCCTGTGCGCCCGCCGCCCGTGGCTGGGTCGATGGTGTAAGTTACTGTGCCATTGCCCGATGTCAATGAGCTGCTAGTAACGGTTACCCAACTTACATTGCTTGTTGCAGACCACGTACAGCCGGCCGGAGTGGACACATTCACGCTGCCGGTTCCGCCTGCACCGCCATCCAAGGCGCGGTTAGAGCTTAGGGTGAAGATACAGGAGTTGGGATTGAAGACTGCCTGCACGCTGATTGGGGCGGTCATAGAAATGGATTGCGGGTTAGTTGAGGCAGACGGGGAGCCAATGAAGCAGCAGAACCCATACCCTGGATTTGGCGCCGCGGTTACCTGTACCGATGTGCCGGCATCGTAGAAGTTTCCAGGGGAGCTCGGATTCGCTGTCAGTGAGCCGCCCGCCAAGGGAGAGGCGGCAAGAGTAAGTTGGTATTGCGGTGTGAAGTTCGCAATCAGAACGGTTGGTGCGACACTTGCGGCGATGGTGTGGGCCTGGGGCTGCCCGTCGCTCCAACTGCGGAACGAATAACGGGTGCCAGGGTTATTGGTGGGAGTTCCGGCATTGATGGAGTGCAGGCTGCCGATGGGCCACTGGAAGGTTGCTGGCGTGTAGTAACTGAGGCCATCGACGTTGAGTTGAAGCCCTGGAACGTTTGAGCCGATTACTTTCGTGATATTGCTGCCGGCGCCGGTTGGTAGAGCTGTTCGGCCGATGAAATCGCCAGAGTTGCCGGTGGCCCAAAGAGCCCCATCGGAGCCAATCGCTGTGCTAGCGCTTGGCCAAGAACCTGGATATTGGGTGATGCTTCCGCTGGTTGTGATTCGCCCAAGTGAGGCGCCTGTCGAAAACCATAATGCTCCATCCCCACCCAAAGTCAGTTGCCCTGGGGAACCTGTTATGCCAGTGAATTCCGTTACCACTCCGGCGGTTGTCATCCTTGCGATCTTTCCTGTCCCCGGAATCCATAGCGCGCCGTCGGCACCAGCCGTAATGGAGTAGCCGTATCCGGAAGGTAATGGATATTGGGTGTACTGACCCTGTGTGGTAAGCCTGCCGATGTAACTTGAGTCTTGCCGGAGGAGAAACCAGAGGGCGCCATCCGGTCCTAATGCTATGCCGGTGGTGATTGCCCCAACCGGAAACTCTGTAATCACGCCCGCAGTTGTAATTCGTCCAACGTTGACTCCATTTATCTCAGTGAACCATAGATCCTGTTGCGGCCCTGCAACAATGGAATATGGGCCGCAGAATTTACAAGCCACCACCGTGTAGCCGGAATAGGTTCCGGCTGGAGCGATGCGCCCAATCTGCGCCGTGTTCGGTTGCGTAAACCACATCGCTCCATCTGGCCCCGCGGCGATCCCATTAGGGCCAGAGAAGGGACTAGAGGCGCTTTGCGTATACATTGACAGACCGCCGTCGGCGGTCAGTCTGGCGATAGCGCCCAAGGTGGAAAGCCAGATTGCCCCGTCAGGACCCAAGATGGCCATTCTTGGAGAAGGCGGGAAATTATTAAAGTTGTTGAATGAACCATACCCATTCGAGAAGGGCGTGGTAACGGGGAAGATGGCCCGTCCAATCTGGCCGCTCTTGCCTTGCGTAAACCAGAAAGCGCTATCCGGACCGATGACGATTTGTTGGATACCGCTGTCCGAACTCGTGGTTGGGTATTCCGTGGCGACTCCCTCGGTCGTCATTCTTCCAAGGTTGTTTGAGTTCGCCGCCGTATACCATAGCGCGCCGTCCAATCCACTTACGATGGCAACTGGCGAACTTCCCACTACCGGCACATTGTATTCATAGATTACTGCGGGAGTGATCTCCGTTGTCCCGACAATCGATCCCTTGCGGAGCCTCCCGATTCGACCGGCATTTTCGGCAAACCACATTGCGCCATCCGGACCTGGGACGATCCCTTGCGGATGGCTGTTGGCCGTGGGTATAGGGTATTCGATGATCAATCCAGCCGCTGAGATCCGTGCGATTTTGTTGCCAACGAACTCCGTAAACCAAAGATTGGTGTCGGGACCCAAAACGATAGCCCAAGGACTGCTGCCGGGGGTTGGGATCAAATACTCGGCGGTGAGCAATCCGCCGGTTGTCATGCGTCCGATTTTGTTGCTGCCGGCTTCGGTAAACCATAGCGCCGCGTCCGGACCGGATGTAATAGAGCGTGGGTTCGATCCGGCGGTCAGCGGATATTCCGTGATCACGCCCGCGGTGGTAATTCGGCCGATCTTGTCCGCGGCGTATTCGGTAAACCACAACGCTCCATCCCGTCCCATTGCGATGCCGGAAGGCTGAGAGCCGGCCGTCGGAATTGGAAAAGTAGTAACATCTCCAGCTGGAGTAATTCGCCCGATCTGATTGGCGATGACGTCGGTATACCAGAGGGCGCCGTCTACTCCCACCGTAATGCCGGATGGGCTGTTATTCGAAGGTGAGCCTACGCTGAATTCGGTGATCGTTGGGGCTTGGGGTTGTGCCAGTAATCCGATGTTACCTGCCAGAAACGTTCCTGCGATGCCAAGACGAACAGCTAGTTTCATACCAACGCATCCTCTACTCAAAGCTAGCATGAATGCGTGCGGATGCTAGCTCTCATCCGGAGCCATCGGCATGGATCGCACTCGTTTGCCGGTGGCATGGAAGATCGCGTTGCCCACCGCCGGAGCCAGTGCGATGATGGGCGTTTCGCCTGCGCCGGCGCTGGCGAGATCCTTGCGGTCGAGTAATACGGTTTCGAGCGCCGGGACGTCGCTGAAGCGCGGCACGCGATACTTCGACAACAGGCCGTTGGTGAGCTTGCCGTTCTCGAAAGCAATAGCTTCAAAGAGCGCCCCGCCCAGGCCCATGATGACTGAGCCTTCCACCTGATTTTGCAGGTGGCGCGGGTTGACGATTGCGCCGCATTCAAACACTGTCACCACGCGTTCGATTTTGATCTTTGGCCCAGTGGCGATCTCGACGCAACTGGCTAGGTACGAGCCCTTCTCGGTTCCGCAGGAGAGGCCGAAGCCCTGATTGGGGCGGGTTTTGGAGCGATCCCAGCCGAACTTTTTGGCCGCTGCTTCCAGCACGTTGCGCATGCGTTGGTCTTTCAGATTTTGCAGGCGGAACTGGAGCGGATCGATGCCAGCGGCGTGGGCGATCTCATCCATGTGCGATTCGCGCGCGAAGTGATTCGCCGTGGCGGCGAGGCCGCGATAGGAACCTTGCTTCAACGGCGAATCAGTCCGATGGAATTCGACCACCTTGTGGGCGATGTCATAGGGCGTGGCAAGGCCGGAACCGCCGGAGTTGTAGTTGTGATAGTCCCACGCGGCGATTGTGCCGTCCTTGCGTGTGCCACTGCGGATCTCGATCACGCCAGCAGGCCGGAAGTAGGCCCAGTCGAACTCTTCCTTGCGTGTCCAGACCAGCTTGACCGGTTTGCCGGCGGACTTCGCCAGGCGCGCCGCTTCGATAGCGGCTTCACCGGTGTGTTTGCCGCCGTAGCCTGAGCCGGTGTCAGGCACGATGACGCGTACGCGGTCTTCGGGGATTTGAAACGCCTGCGCCAGTTCAGTGCGGACGCCGAATGGCCGCTGCGTGCCGGTCCAGACAGTGAGCTTGCCATCATTCCATTCGGCGACGGCCGCGCGCGGCTCCAGCGGAATGTGGGCGATGTAGGCGATGTTGTAGGTGGTTTCGAGCTTATGGGCGCAATCGTCCCAGCCTTCGGTGAGTTTCTTCGGCTGGCCTTGCACCGTCTGCTTCAGGTGGGCGTAAATATCGGCGCTCGAGACTTGCGGCGTGGTCTTCCATACCGCTGTGATGGTTTTCAGCGTGCTGGGCAGGGCTTCAGGATTCGCGTCCACGATGCCTGCGAAGTTGCCTTCGCGAATCAGTTGCGGCGCGGGGTCGACCATGGCCAGCGTTGCGCCGTAGGACGGCGGGCGTAGCACTTTGCCGTGCAGCATGGCTTCGCGCTTCACGTCGGATGCATACTTGTGCTTGCCGGTGACGATGTCGCGCGCGTCGATCTTGGCGATGGATTGGCCGAGCGGCTTTTCGACCGGGCCCTGCATTACTGAGCGAACCTGATCCTTGCCGGCAGTCAATTCGCCGAAGGAGGCTTTGAGATCGACGCCTTTCTGCGAAACGAAGCCGCCGGCAATCACGAGCGATTCTCGCGGGGCGTGCCATTTTTCCGCGGCGAGATCGAGCAGCATTTCGCGTGCGGTGGCGGCCACGCGGCGCATCTGCGGAGCCATTTGCGGAGTGCTCTGACTGCCGAAGGTTCCGGCATCGTATGGGACGAGGGCAGTGTCGCCCATCACTAACTTCACTGACGATGCAGGTACGCGCAGTTCTTCCGCCACGGCCTGCGTCAACGCCGTGCGGGTGTTTTGGCCGACTTCGACTTTGCCGGTCATGGCTGTAATTTTGCTGTCGGCGCCTATGTGCAGCCACGCGCCGATCTCTTTCGGCTGATTGCCGCCGCCGCGCCGTCGCCCGCCGCCTGATTCCTGGGCTTCTGCCTCATTGTTCAGGAGCAATAGAACGGCGATGCCGCCGCCCAGCAGTTTGAAGAAATCGCGCCGGTCCGGTTGAAACACATATGCTGGCCCGCCCTCAAGTTCATATCTTTCCGGGTATTGGCTCGCACAAAGGAGCCTGACGCCGTTCGTCTGCTGCGAGTCTTCTGCGGATTGAGGGTGCGCGCCTGCCCTGTGCCAGCGTTCGACTTCAAGCATGGGAACCCCGCGCGATCTCGCTAGCGGCGGCGCGGATGGCCGTCACGATTCTGGGGTAGGTGCCACAGCGGCAGATGTTGCCCTGCATACCTCGCACGATCTCTTCCGTTTTCGGAGATTTGTTCTTGTGCAGCAAGCCGGCGGCGTTCATGATCATGCCGGCGGTGCAGTAGCCGCACTGCATTGCGTCGGCATCGAGAAACGCCTGTTGCAACGGGTGCAGGTGGCCGTCTTTTTCCAGTCCCTCGATGGTTGTAATCTGCTTGCCCACCGCCGCACGAACCGGAGTGATGCAGCTGCGCACTGCCACGCCGTCCAGCAGTACGGTGCAGGATCCGCACTGGCCCTCTCCGCAGCCATATTTGGCGCCGGTCAGGTCGAGTTCGTCCCGCAGAACGCTGAGCAATGTGCGGGACGCATCCACTTCGGCGCGGCGAATCACGCCATTGATTTTGAGTTCCATCATGCCGTTTTCATTGTACTCCCAGCGGCCTCCGCGCTTTGCCATACTTAGATTGGAGAGTAAAACATGCACAAATCCGTTGTTTCCCGGCGCGCGTTCCTTGGGGCCGCGGCCATCGGCGCCTGTTCCGCGCAGGATGGCTGGAAAGATCTGTTCGATGGCAAGAGTCTGAATGGATGGAAGCCCGGCGGCAACCAGGAGTCGTGGAAAGTGGATGGCGGCCATCTCTATGGTGACGGCCCCACTTCGCATCTGTTCTACACCGGCGGCGTGTACAAGAACTTCGAGCTGGAAGCGGAAGTGCTGGCGCGCCCTTTGTGCAATTCAGGTGTTTTCTTCCACACCGAGTTTCAGGACAAGGGGTTTCCGCAAAAGGGATTTGAAATCCAGGTCAACAACACAGCGAAAGGCAAAGGCACTTATCTGGAGCGTAAGAAAACCGGTTCGCTGTATGGCGTTCGCAACGTTTACAAGCAGTACATTCCCGATGACGAGTGGTTCAAGATCAACCTGCTGGTGCGCGGCAAGAACGTACAGGTGCGATTGAACGGATTGCTGGTGGTGGACTTCAATGAAGCCACCGCTGCCGTGTTGGCCGAAGGCAGCGTGCGCGGCCGTACTCTCGGCAATGGGACGTTTGCGTTGCAATGCCACGATCCAGGCTCGAAGGTCCGCTTCCGCAGCATTCGTGTGAAGGCACTGCCGGATGCGCAACCCGCTGTGGCGGAGCCTTCGGTGGATGATCTCTATCGCAAGATCATCACGTTGGGCAACAAGAACTATCCTCTGGTTGATTTTCACGTTCATTTGAAGGGCACGCTGACGTTGGAACAGGCGCTGGCCAAGTCGCGACGCGATGGTATTAACTATGGCATCGCGATCAACGCAGGGAAGGGCATGACGGCGCAGGACGATGCCACGGCGCGCAACTTCGCCACCAGCATGAAGGGCCAGCCGTGCTTCATCGGGATTCAAGCGGAAGGCCGCGAGTGGTTGGATATGATCAGCCGCCCGACTGCCGCGGCGTTCGATTACATTTTCACCGACTCCATGACGTTTACCGATAACAAAGGCCGGCGGATGCGGACATGGCTGAAGGACGAGGTCGGCGCGATTCCCGATGCGCAGGAGTTCATGGAGGTGCTGGTGGACCGCACGGTGCAGATCATTGAACGTGAGCCGATCGACATCTACGTCAATCCGACCTTTCTGCCTGAGGCGATCGCGGCCGATTATGACAAGCTGTGGACCGAGGCGCGCATGAAGAGAGTGGTGGATGCGGCGGTGAAAAACAGCGTGGCGATCGAACTCAACAACCGCTACAAACTGCCTGGCACGGCGTTCATCAAGATGGCCAAGGCGGCAGGGTGCCGCTTCACGTTCGGCTCCAACAATGGTGGAGCGGACGATCTGGGCCGGTGCGAGTATGGAATCAAAATGGTGGATGAATGCAAATTGGGTTGGCCGGATTTCTGGGTTCCGGGGGCATTTGGACCGAAGGCGGTCGATCGAAAGGGCGCAATATTGAAGGGGTAACACCTGTCAGAAAATGGCGTGACGATCGGCGAACCGTATGATAGTCTAAGCTTCATGCCGACAGTATTGCATCTGCTGGGCAAGGAGCTGAAATGACTCTGATCAAAGGCTACGACCGTTTTGGCGGCATCAGTCCGGAATCTGCGCCGCTCACCAATGTGCTGTATGCGATGGGAGCGTCGTATTCTGAACCGTTCATTTTTGGCATGTGCGGCGGCATAGGTGCATCTTACTTCGTGTTTGAGTACAAAGGCATGCCGCCGAATGTGTTTCTCGGGATGCGCCATGGACTTTATGGCAGCCCCGATTTCTTTGGCAATGGATGCAGGCGTTTGGGTGCTACTCCTGTGTTCAAGGAGACCACCAGTTCGGGCGCCGCGCAGAAGCATTTGTTGGAAACGATTGCCGCCGGCAAGCCCGCTGTGGCTTACGTTTGCGGCAAGGACGCTTACTCCTATCATCATGTGGGCGTTGCCGGGTTGGATGGCGACGAGGTGCTGTTGGACGACATGGCGCCAGAGCCAGTGCGGATGAGCCTGGAGCAGTTCGCCAAGCGGCGGGCGGCGATTGGCCAGTTCAAGAATCGTCTGCTTACGGTTTCCTTGCCTGCGGGAAAGCCTGACCTGCGGGCAGGTTTTCTGGCCGCGATCGCGGCCACAATTGAGGGCATGCACAAAGCCCATATCAAGTCGTTTGCCTCGAACTTCGGCCTAGCCTCGCTCGCGAAGTTTGCGCGATTATTGGGCGATGAAAAGGACAAAAAAGGTTGGGCCAAACAGTTTCCGCCGGGCCCGCGGTTGGAGAATGGCCTGAAGTGGGTGCGTCAGTACACGAAAAACGGAGCCTATCGCGGAATGTACGCCGACTTTCTGGAAGAGGGCGGGAAACTGGCCAAGGTAAAAGGCCTGGCGCCTTGCATCAAGCTATACCGGCAACTGGATGAGCAGTGGAAGGAATTTTCAGGCTTAGCAGTCCCAGGTAATGGAATACAGCTAACTGACTTGTCAGGCATGATGTCAGACATGCAAGTAATGGAGGGTGCCGTGCTTCTGCTATTGGGTAACTGGCTTGGCGCGCAGAGGTGAACTTACTTGGAGATGCGTAGGATCTGTGACGCGATCTTCTGAAACGCTGCTGACAGTTCCGTCGAATCGGAAGAATAAATGTAAGTTCCAACCGGCTGATTGACGTGGTAGCCGGCATAGGCAGAATAGGTTACGCCTCCATCGGGCGAAGCATTCGGATCATTCGCTACACGCTGCAGCAAGGTATGATCCACTCCGCCATTTCCGCCCAGCCCCACCGTGAAAATGAGAGTACCGGGGTAAGCCGTGGAGCCGTTGGGCAGAAAGTGGTCAGTCCTGGCGAAATCTGCGGCGTTATCGACAAGATTGAAAACGGCCGTGTATATGTTCGCCCGGTTTACCGTGACCCGGTTTGCTCCCTGTATGGAGGAGGTTGTCAGGCCGCTTTTGTAGCCGGTTGTTGCGTTGCCGAAAAGGTCGTAGGCCGGAACCCAGGAAATGTCGGTCGTGGGACTGTCGCTGGAGGTGAAGCTGCAGCCGGGGCTGTCCGTGGAAGACTTGCTGATGTTTTCTAAATAGGACGTTGTCGGAGAAAAGAAGGGATCGACTCCGTACAAGGATGTGGCATCGGCATAGAGCGCCCCTGCCGGGCCACTGATGGGAGACCATCCGGAATAACTGTTGGCTCCCAGGTCGACCACATACGGTGCAGAACCATTGGTCTTTTCGGCAGAGATCCAGTTTGCCGGGTTTGTCAACATGTTTCCGCCGGAACTGAGAGCCTTGCCTGTGCTGTCTTTGCAGGCGCTTGTGCTGGGTACAACGCTTTTGGCGGATCCGGTTGGGTCATTCGCCGCGGTCGTCACGAATTTGTACGAGCCCGCCGTTGGTTGCCCGTCGGTCATGAGTACAATCACGTTCAGCGCTCCGGGCAACTGAATCTTGTAGTTCTCGTTGTAAGCAATTGAAAGACCGCTTGACGTGTTGGTTCCTCCCGTGCAGGTGATGTTATCAAGCACGCCGGTACCGCTGCCGGCTGAATTGGTGTACCCCAGCGTGGATTGGAAGTTCGTTGAGGGTGCCTTCGCCACATTCACTGTTTCGGCAAAGGTAACCAGCCCTATGTCGTCTCTGGTTGGCTGAAACATGCCTGCAAACAGCTTTGCCGCGGAGATCATGGCCTGGCAGGGAAGTTGCCCATTCACCATGTTTGCTGCATTGGTCATGGAGCCGGAGCGGTCAAGCACAAGGGTAATCACCACATTGCGCCGTGACGTTTGGCTTTTGGCTGTAATCACACTGGCGCCGGTGTTCCAATACTTCATGAAGTAGGACGGTACCGTTGTCGTCGCTGTGATGTCAACGGCTGTCAACTGGGTAATTACGCTCTGTGCGACCGCGACTGTCGGCGGGTTGCTGGTGTTGGTGGTGCCCATGAACCCATCGGCAAAATTCGCATGAAACCAGTTGTTGGCGACTGAGGTTGCCGCCGTTGTCTGAGAACTGATGGTTTGCCCCAGACTGAGCGAGCGCAATGCTGCCATTGCCGCGCCGTCACAGGCCATCTGCAGACGGGCTTTGACTGAATAGAGAATGCTCAGATCGATTGAAATCCCCATCATGGCAATGATCAGAGGCATGCAGAGGCAGCCTAGGATCAAGATGACTCCGCCCTGCCTTCGATGCCGCGTAACTTGGATTCCTGGCCCTGAATTCATTGGAGTCGATGCCTCACATCACCACGCGCGTATACACACTATTACTGTCAAAGGCCCCGCCACCGAAGCCGCCCTGCGGTTTGAAGAACGATTCCACCACGTATGCGATTTGCCCATCTGCCATCGACTCCGGCAACGACCCCGTTGCCGAACTCGATATCTGTGCCCCGGAATTGGTCAGGGTGCTCGTCACCACGCCTGTCGAAGAGCTCCACAGGTTGCTTAACGGGCTTCCCAACGCGCTGCTGACTCTTGTTCCGGAAATCTGCAGACTTGTGTTGCCCACATACACGCGATCAATAAAGACATATTTGTTCAGATTGGTGCAGTTGGAACAGGTATTCGGCCCGATGTACTGCACGGTAGTGAAGATGAGCAGACCGCTGCCTGTTGTTACGCCATTAGCGGTGGTCGTGCTGCTGGTTTGAAGGTCCAGGCCGCTGGCCACCCGCGAAATGATGGTCTGATTGCCCGGCAGTGTGAAGTCAATACCTTTCACGAAGAGCAGGGCCGCCGACCGCGAAACATCCGTGGCCTTGTTAAATCGAAGAAAGTTCATCCCGTTCACGAACATCCAGACGAATGGCGGTAGCAGAAAGGAAAACAGCAGTGCGAACTCGATCGCTTCTACACCGCGCTGCAGCCTGGTTCTTCGTTGGGATAAAGGAAATCGCAGCATTATCTGCTCCTATGGCGTTGGCAGCCCATTTGAAGGCGTTCCGCCCAGCAGGTCAGTTGAATAGACGGCAATGGTAAGTTTCGAGCCCGGGTTGGCATAAAACGGGCCGGCGAACGAACCGCTAAAGGGCATCAGATAGGCATAGGGATAATCCTTGATCGCAACTTCCACCAGGTTGCCGGAGGCGTTCGCGTTCGCCCCGGTCACTTTTGTACCGTTGGGGTTCGCCGTGGTTGGTTGTGTGTAGTAGCTGACATCCACGTAAGGCGTGCTACTGGCCGAGGTGGCCGACGCCGAGACCATGTTCATCGTCCACGAAGCCACCGTGTTTTTGATCGAAGTGGTCTGCACCGCACTCGCATCTACTTGATAAGTGATGGCATAGCGTGCCCCCTCGCGCACCGCATTCTGCAGCGTATTCCAGGAGAATATCGCCATCCCGAGGTCAAAGAAGCCGCAAAGTATCGCGAACGTCGGCAGCACGAACAAGGCGAACTCCATCATCGTGTCGCCTCGCGACCGGCGCCGCCGCGCTTGAGATATGGCCCACTTCGTTTGCATCGCTCTCCAAAACTGGCCGCAAGTATTGCTGCCAATTACAAGTCTATGGAGAAGGTTGGGCTGCTGAAATCGCTGGAAAGGCCTATTTAAGGGAGGATTTCGTGTTTATTGCGGAAGGGGCAGCATGGGCTACCCCGCCTTAGCACTGCTGGGGAATGTCAGGAAGTTGCCACTGCCAATTCGCTATTTCGACAGGCGCAGAATCTGTGCCGCGATGCATTGAAATGCCTGGCTCAAATCTGCCGCAGCGGGGGCGAATACGTAAGTGCCAATGGGTTGGTTCGTATTGTATCCGGCGTAGGCGGAATATGCGCCAGTAGGCGAAGCATTTGGATCGTTGGCTGCACGTTGCAGCAGGGTGTGATCCACGCCGCCATTGCCACCAAGACCGATCGTAAAAATGACATTGCCACTGTATGCGGTGCTTCCGTTCGGAAGAAACCGGTCGGTGCGGGCGAAGTTTGCGATATTGTCTACCAAATTGTAGTTGATATTGATCATGTTCGCCGTGGTAATCTGTATGCGATTCGCACCCAGTGTCGAGGTAGTGGTAAGGGTCCCATGATATCCGCCGGAACTGATGCCAAAGATGTCCTTATCCGGGATCCAGGCCAGATCCGAGGTCGCATTGTCGGCTGCGAGTCCGCTGCAGCCTAAGGCGTCAGTCGTGGGCATCGACTTGTTTTCCAAGGTGGCAACCTGCGAAATGGAGTTCATGAAATTGGGATCCACGCCGTTGACGAATGAGGAACCGGAATCCGCGTAAAGTGCCGCAATCGGTCCAGAGAAGTACGACCATCCGGAAATGCTATTTGCGCCAAGGTAATAGCCTGCCGGATTGCCAGCGGTCGCATTTGACTCCGTGACAATCCAATTAGTCGGGTTCGTTACCATGTTGCCGCCGGAACTCATCGCTTTGCCTGTACTGTCTTTGCAACCGCTGGTGCCGCTGAAGGCACTACGCGCCTGGCCACTGGGGTCCAATGCCGCGGTAGTAATGAACTTGAAGCTGGCGGCCGTCGGCAGGCCGTCCGTCATCAGCACAATCACATTTAAGGCGCCGGGCAACTGAATTTTGTAATTCTCGTTATATCCCAGGGCAATACCGGTGGACGTGTTCGTACCGCCGCTGCAAGTGATGTTGTCGATCAAGCCGGTGCCGCTACCGGCGGAGTTGGTATAGCCAAGCGTGGTCTGAAAACCGGTTGACGGTACAGATTGAACGATGCCTGTCTCAGCAAAAGTGACCAGGCCGATGTAGTCGCGGGTGGGCTGAAACATTCCGGTAAACTGTTTGGCGGCGGCCTTCATTGCGGCGCATGGAGTCATGCCGTTCACAGTATTGGTGGCGCTGTTCATGGAACCTGCGCGGTCAAGCACCAGTGTGATGACAACGTTGCGCCTGGAAGCCTGGCTGGTTGCGGTAATGACGTTGGAGGCGGCGTTCCAATACTTCATGAAGTAAGTAGGAACGGTGGTGGACGCGGTAACGTCCACCGTGGTCAGTAGCGTTACCGCATTCTGGGCAATGGCGACTGTGGGCGGGTTGCTGGTGTTCGTTGTGCCCATGAAACCATTGGAGTAATTCGCCTTGAACCAGTTATTGGCAACCGTCGTGGCAGCGGTGGTCTGCGATGAGATGGTTTGCCCCAGACTGAGCGAACGCAAAGCTGCGACAGCGGCCCCATCGCAGGCGGTTTGCAGGCGGGCTTTTACCGTGTACAGCACGCTCAGATCAACCGATATGCCCAGCATCCCCATGATGACCGGAAGGCAAAGGCACCCCAGCAGCAGAATGACGCCGCCCTCACGCCGCTGGCGCGAGACGCTGATTGGTCTTTGTGTTTTCATGACGAATGGTTTCCTCACTCTTACTGCAATTACATGATCACGCGGTTGTAGACGCCGGCACTGTCGAAAGCGCCGGTGCCGAACGCATCAGTCCCTTGCGGCTTGAAGAAGCACTCAATCACGTAAGCGATCTGCCCATCGGCCATCCCCGTCGGAAGTCCGCCGGTGGAAGTGCTGGGGACCTGCGCTCCCGTGTTTGTCTGCGTGCTCGATACCACGCCCGTCGTTGAACTCCATAACGAACTGTTCGGACTTCCCAGCGCGCTGGCTACCGTAGCGCCATTAATCGCCAGAGTCTTGTTTCCTACGTAGACCTGATCCAAAAAGACATATTTGTTTAAGTTGGTACAACTGGCGCACGTCGTTGGCCCGATGTACTGGACGGTGCTGATGATGAGCAGCCCACTACCGGTTGTGACACCATTCGCCGACTGCGTGGAAGAGTTTTGCAGGTCCAGTCCCGACGCCACGCGCGAGATAATATCCTGATTCCCGGGCAAGGTAAAGTCGAGGCCTTTCACCGTCAAAAGTGCCGCCGAACGGGAGACGTCGGTTGTTTTATTAAACCGAAGAAAATTCATTCCATTCATGAACATCCAGATGAACGGGGGCAGCAGGAATAAGAATAGCAATCCAAATTCGATTGCTTCCACGCCCTTTTGGGTACGGCTTCTTTTTAAGGATAAGGGGAATCGCATAGTTGCTTTCTTATTTCGGCGGAACGCCGCTGGGCGGAGATCCGCCGAGTAAATCCGTGGAAAATACGTTGATCCCCAAGGTTGATCCTGGGGTTGAAAAAAAGACACCCGAAAACGATCCGCTAAACGGCATCAACCAAGTGTAGGGGTACGCTTTGATAGACACTTCCACCAGGTTTCCGACGGCGTTGGCATTGCTTAGGCTGGTAACGTTGGTTCCGTTCGGCGTTGTTGTTGTTGGCTGTGTGTAAAACTGGACATCGACGTATGGTGTGCCGCTGCTTGACGTTGCCGATGCGGTGACAAAGTTAAAAGACCACCCTGCGACCACGTTTTTGATGGATGTGGTTTGGCTGTTGCTGGAATCCACCTGATAGGTGATGGCGTACCGGGCGCCTTCGCGAACTGCATTTTGCAGTGTATTCCAGGTGAAAAAGGCCATGCCTAAGTCGAAGAATCCACACAGGATCGCAAACGTCGGCAGGATGAAAAACGCCAGCTCCATCATCGTGTCGCCGCGCGAGACGCGCCGCCTTCCGGCGGAAATAGGCCATTTGGATTGCATTTGTTTGCAGCTTTCTTTAGTCTCTAGTCTATGGCGTACTTTGGCTTACTGGAATAAGTCCAAATACTTAGGAAAAGCAGGTGTTCGCTCTTAGGTGTTTCGCCCGTACTTGTGGGACGCCCATGACCGTTGATATACTCCCTGCATGCAGTTTCCACGCCTTTATCTGGTTCGCCAAAACTTTCCTGATCGCAGTATCAAAGACATCCCAGCCGAAGTCACCAAGCAGCTTTCCGGCAGCGGTTTCGCCTCGCATTTGAAGCCCGGCTCCTCCGTTGCAATTGGAGTTGGCAGCCGTGGAATCACAAACATAGCGACTATCGTCCGCGCCGCTGTGGACTTCTGGAAGTCGCAGGGCATGAAGCCATTTCTGTTCCCCGCCATGGGCAGCCACGGAGCTGCGACGGCGCAAGGACAGGCCGACGTGCTGGCGCATTACGGCATCAAAGAAGACACCATGGGCTGTCCGGTGATCAGCGATCTGGAGGTGGTATCCCTAGGGTCTACCTCCGAAGGCATCGAAGCCTTCATGGATAAGAAAGCCTACGAAGCCGATGGCGTGATGCTAGTGGGCAGAGTGAAGTGGCATACCGACTTTGCCGGCGGCATTGAAAGCGGCCTGTTCAAAATGATGGCGATTGGCCTCGGCAAGTTCGCCGGTGCGCAGCGTTATCATACGTATGCCTACAAGATGGGCCTGGAAAATGTGATCCGCAACGTCGGCCGTCAGGTGCTTTCGTCGGGCAAGATTCTGGGTGGGCTGGCGATTTTGGAAGACGCCAATCACAATACCGGCCAGCTAACTGCCGTTGGCGTTGAGAACATGGAGCAAAAGGAAGAGGGGCTGCTCGCGCTGGTGAAATCGTGGATGGGACATGTGCCGGTTCCCGAACTCGATATTCTCATTCTGGACGAAATCGGCAAGAACATCAGCGGGGCGGGAATGGATACCAAGGTCGCCAACCGCAGCGTGAATGGTGTGTACAATCCGTGGCCGAACACGCCGCAGTTTGAGCGCATCTTTATTCGCGACTTGAGCAGCTTGAGCTATGGCAATGCGGTGGGATTCGGCATGGCCGATGTGATTCACGACCGGTTGCTGGAAAAGATCGACTGGAATCCGACTCGTATTAATTCTCTGACCGCATCGTCGCCGGCTGCGATCAAAATTCCGCTTCATTTTTCGACCGACCGTGAGTGCCTGGAGCGGATGATGCCGACCGTTGGCAAGCTGGATATAAAAGATGTGACGTTCGGCTGGATCCGCAATACGCTGAATCTGACTCCGGTGGTGCTGAGTGAGAACCTGCTGCCGCAGATCCAGGCCAATCCGATGCTTGAGATTGTGGGCGATGCCTTCCCGATGGAGTTCGACTCCAACGGCGATCTGTTGTCGCCGCTAGCGGCTGAGGTCGCTCACGCGCATTAACCTATGAAAAGCTGTTGGACTGGGTTTGATACAGCGATCTTCTGCATTTGTATTCGATTGCGGATGAAGGCGGCGTAACCCATTGGGAGATTGATTCATTGGAGCATTGCGGAGGAGGGCAATTGGGGTCAGACATCCCATTTTCGGCATCCACCTTCGCCAAGGCTTCGGCGG
>CAIRSA010000391.1 GCA_903881085.1 uncultured Acidobacteriia bacterium | reverse complement strand
AGCTTCTGACGCTTCGCGTCAGACCACGTCTCGGTAGTCGATTTACGAAGAGCAAGGACGAAGAGACCATCAACCAGACCGAAGTCAGATCCACCTAACCGAAGAGGAAATCTGTCTTAACGACCGATACCACCTGTGTCAACTGCCCCGAAGCTTCCTCGAAGTGTCTAGACGCATCGCCATCTCTATATTCCAAGTCGAATTGATTTCGATCCGGCGTGTAGTAGGTTTGAAGGTATGTGTCTGCGGAGATAGCTAGTATTAGAAAACAATCCTCAGAGCAGTTACTAGTCAAATTTTGCAATTCTTCTTTTACTGTTTGAGAATCAAAATGTGATACAGCCTCACCTCTGACAGTCAATTCAAAAAGTTTATTAGTATTCATTATTTCATTTTCTTTTCAGTTGTTATAATTGCAGCTTAACTCTAAACCCATTTGAGGGCCTAAGACAGGTGGTACCGGTCGTTAAGACAGAGTTCCTTTTCGGTTGGGTGGGCCTCTTAACTTACGGGCAGACCTCGATATCTTGTCCTGATTCAGAATCGTTAAGCCACCATTAGCAAGTAAGCGATGCAAAACGAACAATTTGGCACAAAGATGACGCATAGCTATGTCAAAGGATCACAAAATGACCCTGCGACCACATTCGCAGATAGCGCGAAGGAACCAATAAGAACGGAGCCAATAGTGACCAATGATGAGATTCGCTTGAAAAAACTGCCAAGGCAAACGGATCACGAGACCAGGAGCCTCTAAAGCCGCACAATACCTCCGTTAATTCTGCAGAGGCTTAGCGGATAGCTAACAACACAATTGCTGGCATCCTTACTCTTTGGCTAACGAACGATCACGCTCGGAACCAAGGTATGACCCCGCACACCCTGTATTACCAACCGCTGTCAGAGCCCGCCAAACTCCTCTACACGGGCCTATTCACGATCGAAGCCCGCCTGCACCAGGCTGCATTCAAAAGAAGCGAACCGAGCGGGAAATAGACGTGAGCAGGTATCCAAAGAGAAAAACAACTGAGGACTTACCAGCATTCAATCCCCTGCTCCGCTACCCAATCAAGGTCGCATCGGCATTCTTAAGCCAGGGCGAAGGCAAGACGTTCGCTGATATCAAAGCGGGTCGGATTATTCCTATCCGTGAGGGCCGCAGAACATTTATTCCAGGCTCCGAAATCGTCAGGCTTTGCTCTCCACCACCACTGAGATCACTCAATCCGGATGTGATTTAAGCCGGACTGAGTACCTTAAACCATCTCGATTGATGCGAGGCGCTCACGCGTCGTCGTCAGCGCCAAATGACCATATGTTTTATCAATCATCTTGAGCGATGTCCCAACCATGCGCGCCACCTCGAGCGGTGACATACCCGAGGTAATCGCTTCGGTGATCCAGGAATGCCTAAGGGTGTAAAGCACGGTACCAGCGGGCATGCCTGCCTTGGTAGCCGTGTCCCTGATGAGCTCATCCCAGTCTGAATGCCCCCACGGCTTACCGTCATCTCGGGTCAGTAGGAATGCGCCCGGTAGCTTATTCTCGGCTAGCCGCTTAAAAAGCGTCACCGCAGCCGGCGACAGCGGGAACGACCGAGCGCCAGTTTTACCAGCAAGCGTTAGCGACCCCGTACGGGCATCAAATGCCGAGCGCCGGGCCCCCACCAACTCACCAGGCCTAGCACCGGTATGCATCACAGCTTCAATCAGATTGCGCACAGAGCCTGTGGCGGCTTTTAGAAAAGCCTTCCGCTGCTCACGGTCAAGATAGATCGTGCGCCCGCTACCGGCGTTCTTGAAAGGCTTCACAGACCGCCACTCGCGCGCTTTGTCAGCACCAACCAGCCGGTTAGCCACAGCCAAGTTGAGCGCAGCCCGTAGCGTCGTCATTTCTCGATTGATGCTCTCACGCCCTAAGCCATCCTCAACCAGACGATCGCGCCAGTCGAGCAAATGCTTCGCCCGAAACTTGTCTAGGCGTACCTGCGCGATAGGGTCTGGCTCGTGCTTCCACCCCGTCGCGGGTGCTTTAGCAGCTACCCCATAGATCCGGCGCTCAAAGAACTTGTCCGCGTTGTTAGCAGTCGCCTCGCCTTTCTGGCGACGCCGGTCGGCAACGTATTCGCGACACGCAGCCTCCACCGTCGCAGGCTCCCCATCACCGGTTTCACCCGTGATGCCAGCATCGAAATTTTTGAACAAAGCGCGAGCAACTTCAACCGCCTGATCAAATGAGAATTGCTCGGTGTCATCGCCCAAACTAGTCGTTCTTCTGACGCCATTCTCACCGAGCGCACGTGCAACCCAGGTACCCGATCCGTCGCGCAGTTTTCGAAATCCGAGGAAACGGCCTCGCATGATTTTTATGAAGTACGGCCCCTCGCGGTAGCCCAGTTTCGCGCGCGCGGCTTTCGTATCTATGCGAAACATAGGCTTTTAATTCTTGTGACGTTCTTGTGACGAATAGTGGCAAAAAGCGCGATAAAGCGCAATGTGCAAAAAGCACTGTATTTGTTGTATTTCAGTGAGTTAGATAAAGCACTATAAAGTTCAAAACACCGAAAAACAGCCTTTCCCGTCCTTGACATGGAAGGGGTCACAGGTTCGATCCCTGTCGCGCCCACCAAACAGCCGATTAGAAACAATACGTTAACGGCAACCCCGTAGCGGTCGAGCGCCGATCGGGACACACTCTCGCCGCTTTGCCCTGGCCGGCTGGCT
>CAIRSA010000390.1 GCA_903881085.1 uncultured Acidobacteriia bacterium | reverse complement strand
ACGGTGCCAGCGCCTACGGTACGTCCGCCTTCGCGAATTGCAAACCGCAAGCCCTTTTCCATGGCGATGGGAGTGATCAGATCGACAACCAACTGCACGTTGTCGCCCGGCATCACCATCTCCGTGCCTTCCGGCAGCTGCGCCACACCGGTAACATCCGTGGTGCGGAAGTAGAACTGCGGACGGTAGCCCTTGAAGAACGGAGTGTGACGTCCGCCTTCTTCTTTGCTGAGGACGTAGACTTCGCCCTTGAACTTCTTGTAACCCTTGATGGTATTCGGCTTGGCAACAACCTGGCCGCGCTCGACGTCGTCTTTTTCAACTCCGCGCAACAGCAGTCCAACGTTATCGCCCGCACGACCTTCGTCGAGCAACTTCTTGAACATTTCCACGCCGGTGACAACCGTCTTGCGAGTGGCCTGGAAACCTACGATTTCCATTTCCTCGCCAACCTTGCAGATACCGCGTTCGATACGGCCAGTGACCACGGTACCGCGGCCCTGAATCGAGAAGATGTCTTCAATCGGCATCAGGAAGGGCTTGTCGATCACGCGTTCCGGCATCGGGATGCTGGTGTCGACCGCTTCCATCAAGTCGTCGATCGCCTTTTCCCATTGCGGTTCGCCGTTCAAGCCGCCCAATGCGGAGACTTTGCAAACCGGCAGCGTGTCGCCGGGGAAACCGTAGCTGGTGAGCAGTTCGCGAACTTCGAGTTCCACGAGTTCGAGCAGTTCAGCGTCTTCCACCATGTCGACCTTGTTCAGGGCAACAACGATGTAAGGCACGCCAACCTGACGGGCGAGCAGGATGTGTTCGCGGGTCTGGGGCATGGGGCCGTCGGTGGCCGCCACAACCAGGATTGCGCCGTCCATCTGCGCCGCACCGGTGATCATGTTCTTAATGTAATCGGCGTGGCCGGGGCAATCGACGTGGGCGTAGTGCCGCTTGGCCGTCTCATACTCCACGTGCGCTGCCGCAATCGTGATTCCGCGTGCTTTTTCTTCCGGAGCATTATCGATCGAATCGAAGCTGCGGAACTTGTTCTTCGGATTGTGCTTCGACAGGGTCTTGGTGATCGCGGCCGTGAGCGTCGTCTTGCCGTGATCGATATGCCCGATTGTGCCAACGTTTACGTGCGGCTTACTGCGGTCAAATTTTTCCTTCGCCATTTCGCTGAAGTCTCCTGTAATTTTCTTAGCTGGTTACTTTGCCCTGCGCCTTGCTGACAATTTCTTCAGCCAGGTTGTTGGGAACTTCTTCATATGCCCCGAAGTGCATGGTGAAAGCGCCGCGGCCCTGTGTTCTGGACCGGATTTCCGTCGCGTAGCCAAACATCATCGAGAGCGGAACCATTGCCTTAATGATCTGCGTACCACCGCGCATTTCAACGCCTTCAAGACGTCCGCGGCGGCTGATCAAATCGCCATTCACCGAACCCATGTACTCGTCCGGAACCACAACTTCCACTGCCATCACGGGTTCCAGCAGAACGGGCCTGCAACGCTTCACGGCATCTTTGATCGCCAGTGAGCCGGCAATCTTGAACGCCATTTCCGAAGAGTCGACATCGTGGTAGCTACCGTCGTACACGGTTGCTTTCAGATCCGACATCGGGAAGCCTGCCATCAGGCCGCCTTCCAACGCTTCAGCAATACCTTTTTCGATCGGTCCGATGTATTCCTTGGGAATCGAGCCACCGAAGATACCGTTTTCGAAAACGAATCCGGATCCAGCAGGCAGCGGTTCCACTTTGATCTTGCAGACACCGTACTGACCACGGCCACCGGACTGTTTTACGTGGCGGCCTTCGCCTTCGGCCGACTTGCGGATCGTTTCGCGATACGCAACCTGAGGTTTACCAACGTTCGCGCCGACGCCGAATTCGCGCTTCATTCGGTCGACAATGATTTCCAGGTGCAACTCGCCCATGCCGGCCAGAATGGTCTGCCCGGTTTCCGGATCGGTGTTGACCTTGAGCGTGGGATCTTCCTGAACCAACTTGGCGATCGCCATACCCAACTTGTTCTGATCTTCTTTGGTCTTCGCTTCGATCGCCAGCTGGATAACCGGCACCGGGAAGTCGATCGACTCAAGAATAACAGGCTTGTCTTCGTCGCAAACCGTATCGCCAGTGATCACCGTTTTCAGGCCAACCACAGCGCAAATGTCGCCAGCCAGCACTTCCTGGATCTCTTCACGCTTGTTAGCGTGCATTTTAACCAGGCGGCCTACGCGCTCTTTCTTGCCCTTGGCGACGTTGTAGACAGACTCGCCACTCAGCAACTTGCCGGAATACACGCGGATGAAGACCAACTGACCAACAAACGGATCGGTCATGATCTTGAACACCAGCGCCGAAAACGGCTCGTCGTCAGCGGCCCGGCGGAGAATCTTCGTCGTGCGGTCATCTACATCCGTGCCTTCCATCGGCGGTACATCGAGCGGAGAAGGGAGGAAGTCAACAACCGCGTCCAACATATTCTGGACGCCTTTATTCTTAAAGGAGGAGCCACACAACACCGGGAAGATCTTCATTGCCAGAGTGGCCTTGCGGACACCGGCCATGATCTCTGCTTCCGTGATGGGCGAACCTTCCACGTACTTCTCGAACAGCTTCTCGTCACATTCAGAGATCGCTTCGACCATCTGATTGTGATATTCCTGAGCCTGCTCCAGATACTGCTCCGGAATCTCGACAATATCGAATTCGGCGCCCAAGGTATCATCGCGCCAGATGAATGCTTTCATCTTGATCAGATCGATAACACCGAGGAACTTGTCTTCTGCGCCAACCGGCAACTGAATCGGCACCGGACGGCACTTCAAACGGTCAATGATGGTCTGCACGGAGTGAAAGAAGTCCGCTCCAACACGATCCATCTTATTGATAAAGCAAAGACGCGGGACACTGTACTTATCGCCCTGGCGCCACACAGTTTCGGACTGCGGCTGCACACCAGCCACTGCGTCGAACAATGCTACAGCTCCGTCCAACACACGAAGACTACGCTCTACTTCTGCTGTAAAATCGACGTGACCTGGAGTGTCGATAATGTTAATGGTATGATTCCGCCATTCACACGTGGTGGCGGCCGAGGTAATGGTGATACCCCGTTCCTGCTCTTGTTCCATCCAGTCCATGACGGCGGTGCCCTCATGAACCTCTCCGATTTTGTAGGTACGTCCCGTGTAATACAGGACTCGCTCGGTAGTCGTGGTTTTACCGGCATCAATGTGGGCCATGATGCCGATATTGCGCATTTTGTCGAGTGCTACAGTTCTTGCCATAAAATTTACCAGCGGTAATGGGCGAATGCCTTGTTAGCTTCGGCCATCCGGTGGACGTCGTCTTTTTTCTTAATCGCTCCGCCGCGCATGTTCGCGGCATCGTTCAACTCGTTTGCCAACTTCTCCGGCATACCCTTTTCAGGGCGGGTGCGGGCGTTGATGAGAATCCAGCGGATCGCCAGGCTAACCCGGCGATTCTGGGGAACTTCAACCGGGACCTGATAGTTAGCACCGCCGACGCGGCGCGTTTTCACTTCGAGCAAGGGCTTGGCGTTTTCGACAGCCTTCTTGAAGTGCTTCAGCGGATCGTCACCAGTGCGCTCACGAATCTTATCCATTGCCGAGTAGAACACCTTCTGGGCGATGGTTTTCTTGCCATCCCACATCATGGAGTTCACGAACTTCTCGGCCAGAGTGGAGTTATAGACCGGATCCGGCAGGATCTCACGAGTATCGGCTCTTCTTCTGCGTGGCATATTAGTTTATTGCTTCGGGCGCTTAGCGCCGTACTTCGATCTTCCCTGTTTACGATTAGCAACGCCTGCGGCGTCGAGAGTACCACGGACAACGTGATAGCGAACGCCGGGCAAATCTTTTACACGGCCACCGCGGATGAGCACAATCGAGTGTTCCTGCAGATTGTGACCAACACCGGGGATGTAAGTCGTTACTTCTATTCCATTTGTCAGGCGCACACGAGCAACTTTACGAAGCGCCGAGTTCGGCTTCTTCGGGGTCGTGGTATACACGCGCGTGCAAACTCCACGCTTCTGCGGACATGCCTGAAGGGCAGGGCTCGCGGTTTTGTACCGTGGCGGTTTCCTGCCTTTTCGCACGAGTTGATTAAACGTCGGCACGAATGTTCCTCTCTGAAATACTAGTTGTTACAACGAATGTCCGCACCCTATCACCCGCAACGGTTTAACTGTTCGAATAACATCTGGGATACAAGACCCACAAAAGCTGATTACGGCAATATTGCTACCGCATGGAAATGCGAGGGAAAACTGCTTCGGACTAGCCCATGCTCTATCAAGCGCTGTGTCCTGATCGAACCTCGGGGCCGGCCCCCAGCCGGTCCGGATAACTATCCGGGGTAGCACGGGAGCAGAAGTTAACTCGCCAAACCTTTTTATCTTACCGAAAAGGGTGGATCATGTCAACGCCTGGTTACGATTTTTATTGCACGTGGAGCCAAGTCTATGCGGCCCGTCCGCGCATCGTGCTCAAAACAAGAGAGATGCTTGCCAATGTGAGGCTTTCCGTAAATGATAAAATCTCGCCAAAACGTGATTTTCTCATCAGGAAGGGACCTTCACATTGAAAACGGACCCCTCTCTCTGGTGGTTGGGATGTGTCAGCGCCCTTGATCCACCCCACGTGCCAACACTTCGGCCACAGACGATGCACAGGGCCGCAGGCCGCTCGTCGGTCTTTGGCCGGATCAACACTTGGTCAATCGCCGCCGGGTTGATGTAATGGTTCTCAGTGAGTTTGATCGGGATCATGGTTGGGGTTCCTCTTCCGTATTTAGCCGCTGGTCGCCATTCCCCGGCGCATCGCCATTTCGGATCGCCGACTCCCTCCCGAAAGATACATCTACATCACGCTTTCGGCACCCTTCCGCCACCTGCCGCCGATCCAGTCTATCCCCGGCCCCCAAAGTTTTTTCACTTTCTGACCACAAAATATTGGGTCTTTCACTGATATACACAAGCTGTTGTGGTCGGAGGCCATCTTCGCCGCCGCCGCCAAAACTGCTGTGTATAGATATTGGCGTTGAACCGGATCGCATCTGGTTCAACGTCCTCCACGGTCGGGAGAAATTGACGGCAGCGTGGAATCAGGACGGCTCTACTGTGGGACGCAGACGAAGAGCCAGGGCGCTGCTAAATCGGGATGCCCAAGTCTGCCGCTGGCTGAGACCTCCAGCGTTAAGTAGAGCTTGTCCCAAATTTTCCTTTATACGCAGGGGCATGATTACGCCTCCGAATCGGAATCAAACAAAACGATACGATTTTGTTTGATTCCGTCAAATTCGAGGTTTATAATTTGGAATGCCCTCCCGCTCAAGCGTTGT
>CAIRSA010000389.1 GCA_903881085.1 uncultured Acidobacteriia bacterium | reverse complement strand
GCCTGCCGGAATTCGCGAATATCCTGTGTTTGCTGCACAACCTGCAGTGCAGATGAGATCATATCTTCATCGGTTCTTCGTGGTCTTGCCATGAATCCAATGTAGCACCATTAGTCTCATCTTGATAGGGAATTAGAATTACTATTTAGCCGGTTCTCCAGCCAATGTGAGTTCCTCACCTGGCAGCAGCAGTTTCAGCATGCGAATCACCTCCTCCTTAGTTGCCTGGACTGCCACGTCGAATCATCCCGAATGGCTGACACTGACTACCCCATCCGGCACCGGCGGAGGCGCAGTCGGCTACGCCTTCACCTACAACAACTCAATCACTCCTCGTACGGCGACCATCACGATCGCCGACGGAGCAGGCGGCGGCGGAACCGTCACCGTAACCCAAGCGGGCGCACCACCAGTTTATTCACTCGCCACCAACAGCGTTACCGTTGGGTATTCGGTTGGCGAGGCCAGCGTTCTGCTTACGGTAAGTCCACAAGATGCTCCGTGGACCGCCATCAGCGATGCCCCCTGGCTGCAAGTCCTGCCTGCGTCGGGCGCTGGAAATCTCAACCTGCAGTACATCTTCAACGCGAACGCATCCGTCAATAGCCGCGTCGGCCACATCACCGCCGGAGGCCAGGTCCTGACCGTCACGCAACTGGGTACAAATAGTGCGCCGCAGCCTTGGGGCACCACGCAGTACGGACAAATCACAGCCGTAGCCGGCAACTATACGCCTGGCAATAGCGGCGATAACGGGTTGGGCTTCCTCGCCCAGGTGATTCCGCAGGCCCTCGCTTTTGACGCCGCGGGCATGCTCTATATCTCCGATTCAACAAGCGGTGCGTTGCGGAAATTGAACCCCGTTACTGGCATCATCACAACATATCCTGGCGTTGCCCCGCCGCCGGGTTTTGTCATCGACGCAGCCAGAAACCTGCTGTACATGGCCAGTCCCGGCGCTTGCTCTATCTATAAGGTGTCGCTAACGACTGGTGTCAGTACACTGGTGGCTGGCAGTGGAAGCAGTTTTTCGTGCGGCTTCAGCGGTGATGGTGGCTTGGCAACAGCGGCTTTATTGAATTCCCCGCAAGGCGTCGCCGTCGATGCTGCCGGAAACCTCTACATTGCGGATTCGGGAAACAAGCGCATTCGGAAGGTCGACGCGGTTTCTGGAACCATCAGCACGATCGCCGGGAACGGAACCACCGGCACCAATGGCGACGGCGGGCTGGCAACGTCGTCGCAGTTTGAAAGCCCGAACTGCGTCGTCTTAGATGCCGGCGGCAACCTCTATATCTGTGACTTCCAAAGGCGTGTGCGCAAAATAACAATTGCCACCGGAATCATTACGACCGTAGCCGGTATCTTCAATACCTTCGGCTACGCCGGCGACAACGGTCCGGCAACCGCCGCGCAGATTAACACTCCGGCCGGCCTGGCTGTAGACCCTGCCGGAAACCTCTTCATCGCCGATAGCGCCAATAACCGCGTGCGCAAAGTAACTGCAGCGACCGGGATTATCACAACAGTCGCCGGCATTAACGGCGTGGTTATTCCCCATGGCGACGGCAGCCAGGCTACCGCCGTATCCCTGGCAAATCCACAATCCGTGGCGCTGGATGCCAGCGGAAATCTTTACATCGCCGATACAGACCATGACGTGGTCCGGTTCGTAAATTTCCTCACTCCGGGGACTACCTTCAGCACCGTTCCCGCCGGATTACAACTTAGTGTTGATGGGCAAGTCGTAACGGATGGTACGGTTCTGCAGCTTGCAGCCGGCGCGCACACTATCAATGCGCCCTCGCCACAGGGTGGAGCCACATCCCAAAATGTCTTCGTCAGTTGGAGCGATAGCGGCGCGCAGTCGCATTCCATCAACGCCACCGCCGGCCAAATCGCAATCTATACGGCAACATTCCAGTCGCAGTATGCCCTTACAGTAGCTGTTTCACCGGCGGCTGGTGGTTCCGCCACACCTGCGAGCGGGAACTTCTACAATGCCGGTACATCAGTTCCTGTGGTGGCAACCCCGAATAGCGGCTACAGCTTCGCGAATTGGTCCGGACCAGTGGTGAACGCCAATGCCGCCAGTACGTCCATCCTCATGAACGCGGCTGGAAGTATCACCGCAAACTTCTCCCCGCTGCCTGCGGCACTGTCGATCATTTCCTCGCACAATGGAAACTTCTATCTGGGGCAGGCAGGTGCAACTTACACGTTGACGGTTACAAACGGTGCTTCGGCTGGACCCACCAGCGGGTTGGTCACGGTGACCGAAACAATGCCCACCGGTATGACGCTGGTGTCGATGTCTGGAACAAATTGGACGTGTCCCATCGGCGGGAACACATGCACACGGAGCGATGCGCTGCTCACCGGAGCCAGCTATCCACCGATTACTGTCACGGTAAACGTAGCCTCGAATGCACCATCTCAGGTTACTAATCAGGTGAGCGTGTCGGGGGGAGGCTCGGCAACTGCCGACGCTGGCGATCTTACGACAATAACAACTACATATACAATCTCCGGCCAGGTAACCGTGGGCGGAACCGCTCTGACCGGTGTGACCGTGACGTTGACCGGTGGGCCGGGTGGCACAAAGACCACCGACGCATCGGGCAACTACTCATTTACCGGGCTGCCGATCAGTGTGAACTATACGGTCACTCCAACGCTCACGAATTACTCCTTTACGCCAGTCAGCACGGTATTCACGAATCTCAGTGCAAACCAGACGGCGAATTTCGCGGCAAGTGCCGCGACGTATGCGATCTCAGGCCAGATGACGGTGGGCGGAACCGCATTGGCCGGAGTGACGGTGACGTTGACCGGCGGGCCGGGTGGCACAAAGACTACCGATGCGTCGGGTAACTACTCATTTACCGCACTGCCCTTCGGAGCGAACTATACGGTGACGCCTTCGTTGACCAATTACAACTTTACGCCGCCTAGCACGGCATTCAACAATCTCAGTGCGAACCAGACGGCGAATTTCGCGGCAAGTGCCTTGGCCTATGCGATTTCCGGCCAGGTGACCGTTGGCGGAACCGCACAGGCCGGCGTAACAGTGACGTTGACAGGCGGGCCTGGTGGCACGAAGACCACCGACGCTTCCGGCAACTATTCATTTACCGGGCTGCCGTTCGGTGTGAACTACACGGTGACGCCAACGCTCACGAATTACTCCTTTACGCCAGTCAACACATCATTCACAAATCTCAGCGCAAACCAGACCGCCAACTTCTCTGGCGCACTGATCCATACCCCCACGGTAGCGTTACTGTCTCCTGTTACCAGCACGGGCGCGAACCAGGTTTTCACCTTCCAGTTTGCCGATACGGCAGGTGCATCGGATCTGGCGGTACTAAATGTTCTGATCAATAGCGCCCTGGATGGTCGTGTGGCCTGTTACTTGGCCTACGTCCAGCAGGGTAATACACTGTATCTGGTGAATGATGCAGGCGCCGCAGGCGGACCTTTCGCCGGAAGCATCGCGTTGAACGGATCAGGGAGTATCAACAACAGCCAATGCACGGTAACTGGCGCGGGATCATCGGCAGTCGCCAGCGGCAATACGCTTACGCTTGTCCTGAACATGAGCTTTAGTACCGCGTTTGGAGGCAACAAGGTTGTCTACATGGCGGCCCGCGACTCAGTCAACAACTCAGGCTGGCAAGTCATGGGCCAGCACGCCGTGCCGCCGCTGCCGGCGACGTTCCCGCAGCCGGGCGGAATGAGTCCGTCTTCCGGCGCGACGGCAAATCCGACATTGACATTTACGTTCAACGATGCGACCAGCGCCACCAATCTGCAAACAGGTTGGGCGTTAATCAACACGGCAATCGACGGACGGGTCGCCTGCTACGTGGCCTACTACCGGCCAGGTAATCAGATCTACCTGTATCCGGATAATGGAGACGGATCACAAGCTACCAGTATCGTCCTGACTGGTACGAATACGATTAGTAACAGCCAGTGCACGATCTCCGCGCAGGGTAGCAGCGTGACAACCAATGGAGCGCAGCTGACAGTAAATCTGAACATCACGTTCAATCACTCGTTTGCCGGGCCGAAGGGTGTGTGGATGGCCGACCAGACGATGGGCGGAGCGCAAACCAGCGCCTGGCAGTCGCTGGGCGCATGGGTGGTGCCGTAAAGGCAAGGCAATTCTATTTGAGGCACACGCGATTGGGGATTGAGTTGAGGCAGCAAAGCGGGACAGTCGCCTTCAGCCCGACCGCCGGTTCCTGCATCAGTCCCCCAACGGGTGTTCGTCGATTTGGCCGAAACCTCAACGGCCGCATGCCAGGAGCGATCACCAATCCACGACGACCAATCCCCCGTTGATATACACATCAAGCGTGTGTATGATTCCAGTGTAAGCAGTATCGCCCGGAATGAAACCAATGAACAAACGCCTAAACATCATGCTACCGGAGGCCACGCTGAAAGTCCTGGATCGGGTAGCCCCGAAGGGCGAGCGCAGCCGTTTCATCTCCAAAGCCGTGCTGCACTACGTCCAGACCCAGAGCGCCGCCAACCTCCGGGACCGCCTCAAGCAGGACGCATTGGCCAATGCAGGACTGGACCTTGAGATTGCACAAGAGTGGTTTTTAGTGGAGCAAGAAGCATGGCAACGGCTCGAACAAGAGGAACAAGTCACCAAGCCTTCCCCCACGGCGCTCGATCCGGCGCCAGGCAAACACCCCACCTTATCCCAATGAGGTCAATCTGCTGCCCAGCGGTGCCTGACTTGGCGTGATATCGGCAATCTGTAATGTCGTAGAAAGTCGATGTTAGCATTCGGCGCAAGGTCGACGATGAGACCCAGATCAGCCCGGGTTCGGTCAAGCAGTAAGCTGAGTGCGCCAGCAGGTCATTGACAACCATCGGCGGAGTGGAGGAAAATTGAAGCCGAGGAGGAAATGTGCCCATCCTAAACATCAAAGACCCGGAAGCCCACATCCTCGCCAGCGAACTCGCCCGCCAAACCGGCCATAGCCTCACCCGCGTGGTGAAAGACGCACTCCGCGAAAAACTGGAAAGGGAAAAGACAATAGCCCCCGATCAAAGCCGCCTTGTCTCCCGTATCCTCGAAATCGCCCATCGGGCGGCCTCTCGTCCCGTCCTCGATCCTCGGACACCCGAAGAAATCATCGGCTACGACGAGTTTGGAATTCCTACCTGATGGTCATTGACGCCTCCGCCATAATCGCCATCGTCTTGGAAGAGCCTGAAGCAGAGCGCATGGCCGCGGCCATCGCCGCCGCCGGGAATCGCAAAATGTCTGCCGTAAATTGGCTGGAAACGTTAATGGTGGTTGAGGGCCGCCTGGGCGCGGCGTCCGCGGACGACGCACTGCTCATTCTGCGGGAACTCGAAGTGGAGGCTGTTCCATTCAGCCGCCAGCAAATGATCGAAGCCCGCGCGGCCTGGAAACGCTTCGGCAAGGGACACCATCCCGCCGCCCTGAACCTCGGAGACTGTTGCGCCTATGCCACCGCGCTCATCATGGGCGAAGAACTGCTCTTCAAAGGCAACGATTTTTCGCGGACGGACATTCCTGCCGCAAAATGGTAAGCGTTGACGCCCAATTGAACTTTATTTCTCCCATCCCCACAACCCCTTAGCGGAATCCCCCGCAACTTCCCCAAACTGCCCTGCTAAAAATTGTACTGGCGAAACGAATGCGCCGCCTGCCCGCGCTCAACCGTGGAAAGGCAAAAAAGGGGGGAGAGAACCATGCGCTTCATCACAACAGCCCGCAATCAAAAACGGGCAGAACCTGAGCAAAAGCTGAGAAGATAGCAACTCATTTATAATCTAACAGATACGCTGTTGAAAAATTGAGATTCAACTTCTTTTTTGCATTTTATTTCTCAGGTTTCCGCATGCAAGTAATTGAAAACAAACGAAGCTATCCGTGCAGGGTTTCCCCGCAAGGGCCGCCAGTGGCGCCGGCACTAAGGCCCGCGCCACCCTCCCCCTCACTAGAAGTACAGCTTCACGCCGAACTGCACGTACCGCGGAGTGCTGTTGTTATACAGCGTGCCGAAGTTCGTCGCATAGGTCGACCGCAACTGGTACAGCTTGTAACCCTGCAGCGTCGTAATATCGAACGAGTTCGGGTTCTTGCCATAGAAGTTCGTCCCCAACGGCACAGTGAAGAAGTTCGAAGGCAACGCGCCCGCCGCCGTCTTCTGCCCGTTCACCATGCCCACGATGTTGTTGTAGATGGTCGTCCCCGCCGGCGTAGTAGACAGCGGCTGGCCGTTCGCCGTAGCCCACGTGTTGTAGGCCGCCGTCGTCAAAGTGGCCGTGCTCGGCGCACCCATGAAATCCGCTCCGCCGCCGCTATTCGGCGACACAGCAAAGGTCGGATGATTCAACGTGTTCAACGCATCAACGCGGAACTGCAGGCGGCGCTTGCCCTCCGCTCCCAGCTTGAAGGTCTTCTGCAGAGACATGTCCATGAAGCGCTGGATCGGACCGCGTGCTCCATCCAGCGTACGAGGCGCATCGCCCAACTGGCCCAGCGGAGGGCGCATAAACGCCGACGGGTTCAGATACGGCTGGCAACCGGTGCCCGTCGGGCAACTCCGGCTGTACAGCGGATTCAGCAGCGGCTCGGCCGAATTCATGTTCGGGCGAAGCGAGTGCGTGAAGTCCCCCAACTGGTTCGTGTCGGAAAGATAAGCGGTATAGGGGAAGCCGCTCATGATGCGGGTGATGCCGCTAATGGTCCAGCCGCCAACAACGTAATCGAGCGGTTTCCAGCTATTCGCCAGCAGATTGCGGCCACGGCCGAACGGCAGATCGTAGATCGCCGAACCGTGGATGACGTGGCGTTGGTCGTAGGTCGAAACGGACCGGTCATTCTGGCGCGTACCGCCAAAGATGACCTGCCCGCTGACTTGCCCATTGACTGGCGTCAAAATGCCCTTGTCGCCGCCTGCGCTCGATGCCGTATCGATCGACTTCGCCATCGTGTAATTGGCCGTAAAGCTCAAGCCCTGCGAGGCGCGATGCACCACGTTGACATAGCCGGCATGGCGAATGCTGTTGCCGCTTGCGTCATACCAGTTGTACAGGCTCGAAAAGCCCAGATAGGGGCTGCCCAACGTGCCGTTCTGAACAGCGATAGCCGCGCCGGTATAGGGATTCTTGCGGCCCAGCGGATCGGTGATTGTTCCCGTGGTATTCACGTTCGCCGCCAGTTGCGCGGTGATCAGGCCGGAGTTCTTCGGGTTGATGTTTTCCTGGCCCATGAACAGGTGGATGCCCATTGCGCCGCTATAGGCAAACTCCACTGTGGTGGAACGGTTGGCCTGCCAGGCGAGTGTCAGGTTCCAATTGTTCACGTAAGGCGTATGGTAGTTCTGCGAAACCGCATAACCGCCAATGCCCGATTGGTAGTAAAGGCTGTTGGTGGTCACCAGGCCGTTGGCCGGCGGACCCGCGGAACCATAGACCGCATTGGCGGGCGAAGTCGTCGTCAGCAGCGGAGGATTCTCGCCCAAACGCATCACGTAGGTCGGATTCGCAGTCGTCGATGGCACCGTGCTGGCAAAGGCTGCGTTGGCGCCAAAGTCCGGCTGAGGCAGTTGCGTAAAACCGCTGATCGGTGCGTGCGAAAGGCCGTAGCCTCCGCGCATAACCAGATTGTGATCGCGCAGCAACTTCGGCTGCCACGCAAAACCAAAGCGCGGTTCGAAGTCCTTGTACTGCGGAGGCGTCAGGTACTTGGAGTTGCCGCCAATGCCGGAAAACGCAAACGGAGGGACCAGCGCCGAAGTGACCTTATCGCCGTTGCTCAGCGTAAGCGGCGTGGGCAGGTTTACCTGCTGCGCCAGATCGGCGCGGAACACGCCCTGGTTGTTGTACTTCTCCGTACGCGGCATGGAAAGGTTCCAGCGCATACCGATATTGAGGGTCAGGCCCGGCTTCACCTTCCAGTCGTTCTGGAGGAAGCCTGCGCCGCTGTTCCAGCGGTAGTAGTAAGGCACCTGCACATTGCGCATGGTGACATTGCCGTTGGCCACGCCCAGCATGTAGCTGGCCCAGACCGCTCCGCCAGTGCCGGTGCCGGTTCCGGTAGAGTTGGTCTGTGTTCCGGCGAAAGCATAGATGCCGCCGAATGCGCCATACAGCGGCAGAACGTTCTGCAGCGCGTGCGAAACGTCCGCGCCCATCGTGAAGCTCATGTTCCCCCAGCTCTTGTACACAATGTCAGTCAGGGCGTAGCGCTCTTCTTTGTTTTCGGCCTGCGTGGAGCCGGCGCCGCCGAAGCCCGTAGCCGTGCTGCCGCCGTTGCCGGGCGAGGATCCGGGGAACAGTCCGCTGAAGGTGGGGATGCCGCCTTTCGTAATGCTGGGCAGGCCGAACTCCGTGTTGAGGTTGGCGCCGGAATAAGGATCCCACTGCGGATCCACCGTGGAACTGAAGCGGCCGCGCGTGTAGTTCAGCCGCAGATCGTTGATCAGCGTGGGCGTGAACATGTGCGTGTCTGACAGCATGATCTGGCGCGCCCAGCTATAGGCCGCACCGTTGTTGGTGGGGCTGACTGGCGTACCCTGGATCTTAACGATCGGCGTCGCCGTGAAGCGTCCGTACATGCGGTTCTTGTCGCTGATGGCGTGATCGATGCGCAGTGTGTAACGCTTCTCGTCCTGGCTCAGCAGGCGCGGCGAATAGATGTTTGAGATGCCGTTGTTGCCGTTCAGGTAATAGTCGCTCGCCGGGTTGATGTACTTCAGCGACTTGATGGCGGTCGCGTCCAGCATGCTCTTCGGAATGATGTTGCCGGGGAACGGAAGGTAAGCCGTCTGCCCCGCGGCAAGCGTGGCCGGTGTGAACTGCCCGCTGGAGTTCATGTTGTATTGGTTGTAGATGGCGCTGTCGTTGGTGGTGAGCGCCGTGGCAGGCGCTACGCCGGTGAACCGTTGCACCACGCTCTTGGGCAGCCAGCCGCTGGCCGTGTTCACCACGTCGCTGAAATCGCCCTGGCGCATCGCGTCGGTGGGCAGTAGGCCATACTGGTCCAAATGATCGCGGCGATAGAACGGTTCAAACGCGCCGAAGACGAAGGTCTTGTTCTTGCCGTTGTAGACTTTGGGGATCACGATCGGACCGCCGGCGGCAACCGAGAACTGGTTGTACTTCAGCGTCGGCTGCGAACGGTTGTTAGTGGCCAGAGTGAACGGAGCGGCAGCAAAATCAGGGTTGCGGTTGTACCACAGCGCGGTGCCGTTGAACTGGTTGGTGCCCGATTTCGTGGTGGCGTTGATCACGCCCCCTCCGGTGTTGCCATACTGGGCCGAAAAAGTCGAGGTTTGGACGGTGAACTCCTGCACGGTTTCCGGAGAGAAGCTGACCATGGTGCGGGCCAGGCTGACGCCGGTATTGTTCGTACCATCGGCCATAATCTGACTGCTCATCGGGCGTCCGCCACCGATGCTGAGGTTGCAGCCGGGGCAAGTGGTCACGCCGACCAGCGCGGGGTTCTCCGTACCGGCGTCGCCGGCTACGTTGGGCAACGTCATGGCCAGATCGAGCACGCTGCGGTTGACCAGCGGGACGTCCTGGATTTCGCGTTCCGTCACGGTAGCACTCAGTGTGCCCGATTCCGTATTAACAGAGGCGGCTTCCGCGGTGACAGTGATCTTCGTGTCAACCGAACCGGCCTGAAGAACGATGTTGAGAGAGGTGTTGGTGGCAGTATCCACCTTGGCATTGTCGATGATGGACTTTTTGAATCCCGGAGCTTCCGCTTCGATGCGGTATGAGACTGGTTCAAGGTTAGGGACAGTGAATGCCCCGGTTTGAGTAGTAATAACTTTGCGGACTTCGTTGGTTCCCTGATTGGTAACGGTCACGGTGATACCGGCTACAGCTGCCTGGCTTTGATCGACCACGGTGCCCGTAATACTGCCACGATTGGTTTGTGCAAACGCAAGCGTGGCGAATAACACGACGGCGGAGACTAATTTCATGTATCCCTTATAACGCAAGCTTTCATGAAAAGCAATGGGAAATCAAATGTTTAGCGTATGTTTACTGATTGATATGATATTCGCATAGGAGATTTCGGGATGCAGACGTTTCAACCTTCACGCCGGGAATTGGCGGGCCTGTTGATGGCCGGTAGCGCGATGGCGCAGCAGAGTGACGTGGACGTCCTTAAAAAGGCCATGGACGGCCTGACCGAGGGCATCGCCAAGGCCGGGCAGGACCCCGAGCGGCCCGTGTATCACTTCCATCCGCCCGCGCGCTGGAACAACGACCCGAACGGCACCATCTTCTACAAGGGTTGGCACCACATGTTCTACCAGTTGAACCCGTTCGATTCGGTATGGGGCCACATGCATTGGGGCCACGCGCGCAGCCGCGACATGGTGGACTGGGAGCATCTGCCCATCGCACTTGGTCCTTCGCTCGAGAAGGGCGAGGCGCACATCTTCTCCGGTGCTGCGTTCCTGGCCGACGACGGACGTCCGCGCATCTTCTACACCAGCATCGGCGTCAAGCGCGATCCGGAGCAGTGGCTGGCGATCCCAGAATCCGACGACCTGATCCGTTGGAAAAAGCATCCGGCCAATCCGATCCTCGACCTGAAGATTCACGGCTCGCTAACCGTCACCGATTGGCGCGATCCGTTCCTGTTCCGCGAAGCCGGGAAGACCTACATGGTTTGCGGCGGCAACCTCAACGGCCGCAAGCGTGGCGGCGGTGGCGCGGTGCAATTGTACGAAGCCACAAAGGGCGACCTCAGTGCTTGGAAGTTCCGCGGCCCCGTCTTCAAATCGCGCGATGAAGACACTATCAACTTCGAATGCCCCAACCTGTTCAAGGTGGGTGCGAAGTGGGTGCTAATCGTTTCGCCGCACAAGCCCTGCGAGTATTGGGTGGGCGATCTGGATCTGGAGAAAGTGCAGTTCGTGCCGCAGATGCATGGCGTGCTTGACGCTGGCAATTCGTATGCCAGCAACATCTCTTACGACGACAAGGGCCGCTGCATTCTTTGGCTGTGGGGCAAAACGCAGAACAACCCGGCCAAAGGCTGGCAGAACTGCATGGCCCTGCCGCGCATTCTGACGGTGGATGACTATGGCTACTTGCGGCAGAACCCCGCGCCGGAGCTGGAAGCTTTGCGCGGACCCATGGTTGAGCTGCCGGAAGCCAATCTGACGGAAAAGCCGCTGCCACTGCCCCGCAGTGTGTCGGGCGACTGCTTGGAGATCGAAACCAAGATGTCCGGCAAAGGCGCAACAGTTGGGATGCGCGTTCGCGGCAAGACCGAAGTATCATTCAATCCGCGCGACGGCATGCTGACAGTGGGCAAAGTGAAGAAGTTGATCGGCATCGGCCAGCCAGTGAAACTGCGCGTGTTCCTCGACAAGCGCGTGCTGGAAGTCTACGCCAAAGAAGGCGCGGCAGCGATCTTTACAACGGTGGAGGCCGGGCCTGAAGAGATGGGAGTGGAAGTATTCTCCAGGGGCGGCCAGGGCAAGATGGACTGGTTAAAAGCCTGGCCGCTCCGGAGTGCGAAGTTCAGTATGGACGGTTTTAAGGGTTAAGCCTGGCTGGCGGAGAGCGCCTGATCGAGATCCCAGATCAGATCGTCCACGTCCTCAAGGCCAACAGACAAGCGGACCATATCGGGCGTCACACCCGCAGCCGCCTGCTCTGCTGCGCTCAACTGCTGATGCGTGGTCGCCGAAGGCTGAATCACCAGGCTGCGCGCATCGCCCACGTTGGCAAGGTGCGAGAAGATCTTCAGATTGTCGACCAGCTTCTTGCCGGCTTCGAGTCCACCCTTCACACCGAACGAGAAGACAGCGCCCGGTCCTTTGGGAAGGTACTTCTGGGCGAGAGCGTGATACGGGCTCGACTTCAGGCCCGGATACTTCACCCAGGACACGGACGCGTGTCCTTCGAGGAACTCAGCCACCGCTTGAGCATTGGCAATATGGCGATCCATGCGCATTGCCAGTGTCTCGATGCCCTGCAGGAACAGGAACGAATTGAACGGGCTGATGCACGGACCGAAGTCGCGCAGGCCTTCCACACGGGCGCGGATGATCATGGCGATGGGCCCAAAGACTTCGCTAAAGTTCAAGCCGTGATAGGCGCGCGAGGGCGTGTTCAGCGGCGTGCTCTGGCCTTTGGCCCAATCGAACTTTCCGCCATCGACGATAATGCCACCGATGCTGGTGCCATGGCCGCCCATAAATTTGGTGAGCGAGTGCACCACGATGTTGGCTCCGAAATCGATCGGCCGGCACAGGTACGGCGTGGCGAAGGTGTTGTCGATCACCAGCGGCAGGTTCGCTTCCTTGGCGATCTTGGCTACGGCTTCAATGTCGAGGATGTTACCGCGCGGGTTGGAGATGGTCTCCGCATAGATGCACTTGGTCTTCGGCGTGATCGCCTTGCGGAAGTTTTCCGGATCGTCCGGCTCCACGAACGTGGTATCGATGCCCAGCTTGCGGAAGCTTACGTCGAACTGCGTGTAAGTGCCGCCGTACAAAGTGCTGGATGAAACGATGTGGTCGCCGCTGTCGCACAGGCTGTTGATAGTCAGGAACTGAGCCGCCTGTCCGCTCGATGTTGCCAGCGCCGCGACAGCGTTCTCCAAAGAGGCCACGCGCTCTTCCAGCACGGCCGTGGTCGGGTTCATGATACGCGTGTAGATATTGCCGAACTTCTGCAGCCCAAACAGGGCCGCCGCATCGTCGGAGTTCTCAAACACGAACGAGGTGGATTGATAGATTGGGACGGCTCGCGCATGGGTTGTTGCGTCCGGCGCATACCCAGCGTGCAACGCACGGGTATTGAAGCCTAGGTTACGATCGATTGGTTCAGCCATGATCGCTATTTTAACCACTTATCGAGGTTCGCCGCGACAAAGGCGTCATCGTTGAGGTGGGGATAGGCGCGGTACACGCGGTCAATCTCTTCCATCTGCCCCGGCGAAAGGTCCTCATCGGGGTCCAGGCACCAGCGGCCGGCGAGAAGCCCCTGGCGGCACAGCACCTCATGCAGGCCGGCAATGCAGCCGCGGAAAGCGTTGGCGGAATCGAAGAAGGCAGCGTTCGAATCAGTGATTTCATAAGCCCGGCGCGCCGGGCCGCCAGTCTCGCCCATGCGAATGGCGGCCAGCAATTCCACGGCACGCTGCGTCCACACGGCCCAATGGCCGAGCAGGCCGCCGACGAAGCGCAGCGACTTGCGGTTGCCGTAGGGATAAGGTGTGGTGAGGTCGCCGACAATGTTGTCGTCATTGCCGGTGTACATGGCGATCTTCCCTGCCCTGCCGGAGTCGGCCACGCCGCGCAGGACGTCGAGAGTTTGATAGCGGTTGAACGGGGCCACCTTGATGGCGATCACGCAATCGAGTGCGGCGAACTTGCGCCAGAACTCGTACGGCAGCAAGCGCCCGCCCACGGCGGGCTGCAGATAGAAGCCGATCACGGGGATGATGGAGCCCACTGCCTTCGCATGGTCCAGCAATTCCGATACCGATGCGTCACGTAATGCGGCCATGCTCAGCAGGCCGGCATGATAGCCAAGTGATTTGGCGAACTCCGCTTCCGCCACTGCCTGCGCGGTCGGCCCGCAGATGCCTGCCACCGCGATTGCCTCGCGCCCGCGCATCTCGCTCATCGCCAGTTCGAGAACCGGCTTGAACAGCCCATGTTTGGCCTCGCGGATTTGGAACTGTGTGGTGTGGACACCTACGGCGATGCCGCCCGCGCCGGCAGCCAAATAGTAACGAGTCAAGGCCCGCTGGCGGCGCTCGTCCAACTTGCGTTCCGCAGTCAGCGCCAATGGATGGGCGGGAATCACCACGCCCTGTTGTAACCGCTCCTGCCACGTCATTAGAATTTCCCGTCCCTGGTTTCAAAGTGCGTCGGCTTGCCTAAAGTAGCCCCGCCCATGCCGATCCAGCGCGCGGTCCATTCGATCATTTCGTCCGGCGTCACCGATGGATAACCGAACAGGCGATGGCACTTGGCAGCGTTGTTTAGCAGCGCCAGCGGTGCTTCGGCGCCCGTAAACGTTGGCTCCACACCGAAGTGGCGGCCGAAGCGCTGTGCCACATCGCGAACAGAGATCGTCTCCGGACCGGTAAGATTCAGTATCAGCGGCGGCACGCTGGCATGGGCGAACGAGCGCAGTGCAATGGAGTTCGCATCGCCCTGCCAGATGACGTTAGCGTTGCCCATCGTCAGATCGATCTCTTCGCGGTTGAAGACCTTCGTGCCGATGTCGAGCAGCACGCCGTAGCGCATGTCGATCGCATAGTTGAGCCGCAATATGGTCATCGGAGTGCCGTTGCGCTTGGAACAATACTGCAGCAGCCGTTCGCGCGCCAGCACTGATTGCGCATACTCGCCAATTGGGGACAGCCCGCATGTTTCCGTTGCGCCGCCAGAAGTCACGGGCGTGAACGGATAGATGTTGCCGCTAGAGAAGGCCACGATGCGCGAGTTGCGAAAACGCTCGGCGGCTTGTGCGGGCATCAGGCTGTTCATCGCCCACGTCAGAGACTCGTCGCCTGTAGACCCGAACTTGCGGCCGGTCATCAAAAGTACGTTCGGCACATCGGGCAATGAGGCCAGCGCGCCGTCGTCGAGCAGATCGGCGGCGATCGTCTCCACGCCCGCCGCTTCCAATGCTCCGCGCGAACCGGGGTTCGAAAACCGCGACACGCCGATGATCCGCTTCGATGGCGGTGCCGCGCGGCGGGCGCGCATGGCCAGCGTCGGGCCCATTTTGCCTGCCACGCCCAATATCAACAGGTCACCATCCATCGCCGCCATTGCGGCGACGTCGGCCTCAGTGGGCCGGCTCAACAACTCATCCAACTGCGCTTCGCTGGCGATCATCGCTTATACCCAATCATGCGCAGGAAGCCATGACGCTTCTTCGCGTCCTCTTCGGTTTCTACACCGGCGGGCGAGGAGCCATCGATCACGCCCAGGATGCCGCGGCCCTGTTCCGATTGCGCCACAATCACCTCACACGGGTTCGCCGTGGCACAGAAGATGCCGCACACTTCGGGCACGTCCTTGATGCGGCCGAGCACGTTGATCGGGTAGCCTTCGGTCATCACCACCACGAACGTATGGCCGGCGGCGATGTTCACGGCATTCCGCACGGCGCAGTCGCGCAAAGCTGCATCGTTGCCATCGGCGCGCACCAGGCACGGACCGGACGCTTCGCTGAACGCCACGCCGAATTTCATCTGCGGCACGGTGTTCACAATGGCCTCATAGATGTCTTCCACGGTCTTGATGAAGTGGCTTTGGCCAACGATGATGTTGCCGCCTTCGGGGATCTCTAATGCTATCGATTTCAGTTCCAAGATTGTTCTCCGTCAGACTCCACTATAATCGGAATCACGAGTGGATTCCGAAACCTTTACCCTTCCCGACCGCAGCCTGCTGGATCATATTCTGAGGCTGCCTCATGCGCGCGCCAATTTCAAGCACCTGGCGCGAGAGTTACGTGTGCGCGGCGAGGCGCGCGACCAGTTGCAGGCGGCACTCGACCGGCTGGAAAGCCGCGGCGATCTGGTGGAATACCAGAACGGCCACTACGCCGTAACCAGTAAGTCGCGCGAGTACACCTCGGGCCGCTTGAACGTGCATCGCGACGGCTTCGGCTTCGTGATTCCTGACCGGCCGATCGAAGGCATGCAGGGCGACATTTACATCAACGCACATGAAGTCGGCAAAGCGATGCACTGCGACCGTGTGCTGGTGCACATCGCGCGCTTCGGAGGAGAGGGACGCGCCGAGGGCGAGATCCTCAAGATCATCAAGCGCGCGCACCAGACCGTGGTGGGCGAGTTTATGGCGCGCAAGCGCGGCAATTTCGTGAAGCCGCACGACGAGCGCATCAAGCAGTGGATCTCCATCCCAGAAGGTTACGAGAAGCCAACCGCCGCGGCCAGCCAGGACCGCGTGGGCGTGAAGGCGAAGCAGTATGACGACCTCGACGGGATGATCGTCAACGTCGAACTGCTTGAATATCCCGACTACAATGACGACGCCGTGGGCCGCGTAATCGAAGTTTTGGGTGCCCCGGACGACTTCGGCGTGGATGTCGAGGTCATCATCCGCAAGTTCCATCTGCCGCACGAATTCCCGGCTGAAGTGCTGGATCAGGCCATGCGCATCCCATCTGAGATTCCGGCGGAGGAGATCGCGCGGCGACAGGATTTCCGCAACCTCGACATTGTGACGATCGATGGCGAAACCGCGCGCGACTTCGATGACGCCGTGTGGGTGGAAAACCTTCCAAACGGGAACTATGCGCTGCAGGTGCACATCGCCGACGTGAGCCACTACGTGCGGCCGGGCTCGCCCATCGATACCGAGGCGTTCCTGCGCGGAACCAGCGTTTACTTTCCCGACCGTGCGGTGCCGATGCTGCCGATTCAGCTTTCCACGGGGCTGTGCTCGTTGAACCCGCATGTGGACCGGCTGGTGCTTTCCGTGTGCATGGAGATTGACCATCAGGGCGACATTGTAGGCGCGACGTTCGGCCGCGGCGTGATCCGTAGCGCCGAGCGCATGACCTACACCAGCGTGCACAAGTTGCTGGAAGGCGATCTGGCCGAGCGCGAGCGCTACGCGAAACTGGTCCCCAAATTTGAATTGATGCGCGACCTGGCGCTGATTCTGAACCGCAAGCGGTCGAAGCGCGGGTCCATCGATTTCGATCTTCCCGAACCGCTGATCGAGTTCGATGAAGAAGGCCTCATGACGGGCGTGGCGCGATATCCGCGCAACATCGCGCATCGGCTTATCGAGGAGTTCATGCTGTCGGCGAATGAGACGGTGGCCGACCATATCGAATCGGCGGGGCTGCCGGGGATGTATCGGATTCACGAACCGCCCGATGCGAAGAAGGTGATGGACTTTGAGATGGTGGCGGCGACGTTCGGCTATACGCTGGGGGTGGGCGCGATTCCGGTGAAGCGGTTTGCGGTGACGGACAAGCGGCGCGATGGGCGCAAAGTACAGAAGCGGATAGAGCTGCCGAGCGAGCAACTGGCCGTGACTTCGAAGATGTATCAGAAGCTGGTGGCGAAGATTGAAGGGAAGCCCGAGGAGCGGATTGTCAGCCACCTGATGCTGCGGTCGTTGAAGCAGGCGCGGTATAGCGCGGAGAACAGCGGCCACTTCGCACTGGCTGCGAAATCGTACACGCACTTCACGTCGCCCATTCGGCGGTATCCTGACCTGATCGTTCATCGCATTCTGGGCGAGATGTTGGACAGCGCCAAGCCACGTTTGCAGGAGGACGACCTGACGGCGATTGCCGGCCAGTCATCGGACACGGAGCGCCGCGCCGCCGAGGCCGAGCGCGAACTGCTGGAGTGGAAGAAGGTCAAGTTCATGATCGACCGCGTGGGAGAGGACTTCAGCGCGCTGATCATCAGTACGACTAAGTTCGGTTTCTTCGTGGAGTTGACGGACCTGTTTATCGAAGGCCTGGTGCCGATCGATGTACTGCCCGGCGACCGGTACCGCTATCAGGAAAACACGCGCCGAATTGTGGGCGAGCGCAGCCGCCGTGAGTTCGCTATTGGGGATAAGGTGACGGTGCTGCTGGACCGCGTGGATGGGGTGGAGAAGAAGCTACAGTTTTCGTTGTATGAGCAGTCTCCAAAGCGGTTCAAGCGCAAGCGGTAGCTGGAACCTCATAAATTCCTTCGCGTCAGGGGTGCCAGCACTGGATAGTTATAAGTATGGTGCATTGACGCCGAACGGCCAACACGCTAGCGTAGATTTATGGAAGTAAGCTTTCAAATCCCGGATGAACTTGCGGGCGTTGTAGCTCCCGGTGACTTGTCGCGCCGGGCTCTGGAAGCTTTCGCGCTTGAAGAACTGCGTGCTGGCCGCATCACCGAGGTGGATTTGAGAAAGATGCTGGGATTAGCCCGCATCGAATTGGACGGATATCTCAAAGCCCACGGTATTTTTCCGGACTACACGATGGAGGATTTCGAACGCGAACGCCAGGCACTCAAAGAGCTGGGATTCTAGGCTGTGCGCCTGGTCATTACTGACACAGGGCCGGTCAACTATCTGATCCTGATTGGGTCCATTGACCTGCTGCCGCGCCTTTTCGAGCGAGTTGTTCTCCCTAGCACCGTGCAGCAGGAACTCTCCCATCCCAAGGCACCAGCGCCTGTTCGGCAATGGATAGCAAACCCGCCGTCGTGGCTTGAGATTTATCAAGCCCCGCCAAGCCAGCCGGTTAAGGGGGTCGATGAAGGCGAGGCAGCGGTGATTTCTCTGGCGACCACGCTCCAGCCCGATGTGTTGTTGATGGACGATCGCCGGGGCACCATTGCAGCGCAGAATAAAGGCTTCCGCGTCACGGGTACGCTGGGATTACTCGACATCGCGGCTGAGCGGGGTTTACTGGTTTTCGCGCATGCTATCGCAGCTTTGGAGCGCACCAGTTTCCGGTTTCCGGCCGGGTTGGTGGAAACATTACTCGCCAAACACAGGACTACATAACAACCAGACTTCACGCTGGACGAGGTCAAGCTACAAGTCGAAACCTTGGAGTGGCTTGGCTCTTAATGTCGGTCGCCGCGGTTGATACGACTCCGGCTTTCCTAAATTCCCTATTGCTCGCGGTCGCGCAGAATAGAGGCCATCACGCGCGGGCTGCGATGGCCATGCAAAACGGCGACGACCCACAAAGGCTTTTTATCAGGTGCATAAGCTATGAGGTAATCCCGGACCCGAACAAAACGCATTAATCGGGAAGTGAGGTCGGTACGCCGAAATCCGCGATTTGGGAATGGAACTATGGATTGGATAGCGAGGTGAATCTCATTTACCATCCGATGGGCAGCATCAGGGTTGTCGGATCCTATGAAAGTGGCAATTTCATCTATGTCGGCGAACGCCTCCGGGTGAAGTTCGTAGGCACTCATCAGATGTTAATCCGGGCGGTTTCGCCTCTCTTCAATGTTCGCGTGCAGACGGGCGAAGGCTTCCTCTCCATCGATTAGCTTCACGCGTCCGCTTTCTATGTCGTCGTATCGGGAGTTAAGCATTTCGCGGGTCTCGCCCACTTCGCTCAGGTAACCAGCCATGACTTCTTGAACCAGTTCCGCAGGGCCTCGTCCGCACTGCGTTGCCAGATCATTGAGTTGTCTTTCCAGCTCGGGGGCGAATTGAACTTCCATTGCGCTTTGCTCCTGTCTCAACAATAACCCAATAAAATAGCGCTGTCACTCTGCAAGTTGCCGAGGCAGAAGCCAGGACTCAAAAGGCGAGCGATTTTATGGCCGAAGAAAGAGCGAACTTAACTGCCGGCCTCGACCCACGTATAGCTCTGTACCGAGATGCTCAGGCTTGGAAGGCTCAAATTGGTTCGCCGCTGGCACTTGGACACAAGCGCTTAAGCAGGACGATCTGCCCGGCGTGATAGGCGTTGTGCTGGGCGAAGCCATGCAGTAGGAATTCCAGGTCATAGTCCCGATTCTCCATGGGGCGCGCAAGGTCAGCTTCAGAAAGCAGTTCCACCGCGGCGGCCAGCTCAGCATTTTGCGTCTCAATCGAAGCCAGCAGCGCGCTCCATGACCGTTCATCCGACAGTGAGACCGGAGGCCATTGAGCCGCCTCGGAATTACTCCGGTATGGCCGGCCGCCGACCACGGCGAGCACGTCCGCTGTCCAAAAGTCGATATGAAGCGCTAGTGCGGCGATTGAGTTCGCCGATGCAGCGGGGAGCCACAGCGCATCGGAGAGGGATACCCCCGCCAAGGCGTCCTTGACGCTTGGCCCATGCCAGGCACCTGCGCCCGCCGAACGGCGAATCTCGTCTGCCAACCTGTGAGCAGCTTTGCAATCCATGAGTCAATTGTACGGCAGGGCGCATTCTACGCCTTTCGCTTGCGGCCACCGGCGGCCCCGTACTCATCCCAAAGCCGCTTAACCAGGTCGGCGGCAGCGGGAATATCCTTGACCATCTCCACACTTTGCCCCGCGTAGAGCGAGCACTCTACGATCCGGCCTTCATAACCAACCATGGGCGATTGGTTGGCATACCGCAGCAGTTTGGAACCGTTGGGGCGCGTAGCCACGGCATCGCCCTCCCCGGGCCGCTTACCGGGCGGAGGGCAGCCGGCGGCCTCCCAATTCACGAACGTCTGGTTTCGAAGCACGCGATGAGCCGCTGGCCAGCCATCCTGAAAGCACATGGTCAAGGCCGTATCGGCGGCCTTCGCGCCGATCAGCGAGCGCTTGTAATCAGGGTGAGCGGCGCTTTCCACTGTGGCTAGAAAGCGGGTGCCTAGCATCGCCGCGCCCGCACCGGCAGACAGCGCTTTTGCGATGCCAAGCCCATCGCCAATCCCACCGGCAGCGATGACGGGCTTGCCCCTGGCTTCTTCCAACACCAGCGGCAAAGTCTCAAACAGTCCGCGATGGGCTTGCACGTGGCCGCCCGCTTCGGTCCCCTGACATACCAGATAGTCCGCGCCAAGATCCAAAGCCATCCGGGCGCTTTCCTTACTGGTAACCTGCATGCCGAATTTGGCCCCATTGGAACGAATCATGGCAATGGCTTCGCGGGCAGGAAGGCCCCAGGAAAATTGAATGACCTGCGCTCCACCTTCGAGCACCGCGGGTAGTATCGCAGGAGGATTTTGAGCTTGCAATGCCAGAAGAATATTGACGTAGAATGGCCGGTTGGTGGCAGCCTTCAGTTTCTGCACCGTGTCTTTGGCACTTTCAATGCGCAGGCCTGCAATCGCTCCCATGGCGCCTGCATTGGAGATGGCTGCCGCAAGTGGGACGGTTGTCGATGTGCCGAAGCCGGCCTGAAAAATCGGATACTTCAAACCGAAGAGTTCCACCAAGGCCTGCGATTGCCTCGGAAGCGACGGGGTTGAGGATTTCGATTGCGCTGCCGTTACGTTGGGAAGACCGAGCGCCAAGCTGATTGGCATCGCGGCCTCCAAGAAGTTTCGTCTTGATCCTGGCATTCATCCCTCCTGAACTGCATTTGCGAAGGCGCGCTTCGCCGGACTCATTCCACCGGACGATTCTTGCATATGTTGGTCGGCTATTGCAGAGCAGGCCTCGACGCCGATGCTATGATTTGAAAATTAAGCATATGACACGCCCTGCTCCTGTGCCGGAAATTCCAGTGGCTAACGTCGATCAGGCCATCGCCTATTACGTGAATTGCCTTGGCTTCACGTTCGGTTGGGGCGATGACGCTGGCGGCATTGGTGGCATTTTCAGAGGCAGTTGCCGGCTGTTCCTAACGAACGCGGAATTCCGGGAACGGCACGGCAATACGGGGCCGATTCTGTTCTGGATCAATCTCGATAGCAAGCAAGCAGTGGACGACCTTTATGCGGAGTGGAAGGCGTCGAATGCGAAGATCGTGGCCGCGCCGGAGGACCAGCCGTGGAAGCTGAGGGAGTTTATGGCGGCTGATCTGAATGGGAATCTGATCAGGGTGTTCTATGATTTCCGGTGGGATGGGTAGACGGAGATTAGGCTTTGAGCAGAGCCCGCACGCCGTCCACCGCAAGCACCGCGGCGTGCTTGGATTCGGCGGAGAGGCCGCCCACTGCGGCTTCCACATCGGCAGCGGAGATCGCGGCTAGTTCTGGACGAGATTTGCCGGTCATGAGCTCTGTCAAAGCTGAGCCTGCAGCGATGGAGGCGGTGCAGCCGCGGGTTTTGAAGCGAACCTCTATTGCTTTTTCATTTTCAAAGAGGACGGACATGCGGAGGATGTCGCCGCAGGCCGGATTCATCACTTCTACAGTCACGGCCGGGGGCAAGAGTTCGCCTACGTTGCGGGGGTTTTGGAAGTGATCTAAAGTGGCTTCGGAGTACATACTTCTATGGTAGTGGCTCTTGGAATAGGACGTGGGACGAGCGCCACTCGTCCGCGAGCACCACTCGTCCGCGGATTGCCTATCGAATGAGACTCGTATTCTGATTCTGCAGTTTTTAAAGTTAGTTTTCGCACAGGCGAATCGCCCAATGTCACTAAGCACCTCCATCTTTCCTGGATTTTAACTACGAGGGATCG
>CAIRSA010000388.1 GCA_903881085.1 uncultured Acidobacteriia bacterium | reverse complement strand
TGGTGACGCATGCTCACCGCGCTCATGCCAAAGCTGAAGGCTGACTGCTGATCGCTGACGGCTGCCAAAAATTTCAAATATGTTTGGCTAGGTTTGACTGCTTTGCATTTCATGACAGACGGGTTGGGTAAAGAACCTACGTGGAAGGGTCGGACGAACCGTTCTTACGTGAGATATTGTATCTCTGGCTATTCGTTCCTACGCTTGAGCCCGAACGGGCGATTCAGGTTTGATTGCTTTCGTTGATAGCGAGCCTGTGGATGCAGCGTGACCGCCGTGTTTTCGTGTTTCTGCTCCAGGTTACGGATCTGTTGACGAGCGAACGCCGGAATTGAGCATTGCCGTACTGCCAGCCCATAGAGGTATGGGAATAGGCTCGTGCGAAGTCCCAATCCCGATCGCGGCACTGGCTTGAATCCACGCCGAAAACCGCATACACTCAACCTATTCATGACACCGGAGCGTTGGCGGCGGATCAGTTCCCTATTTGAGGCGGCAATTGCGATGCCCGCGACTTCGCGCGGCGCCTTTCTGGAACAGGCGTGCGCGGACGACAAAGAGCTGCAAGCGGAAGTTTTGCGCATGCTCGCCGCGGATTCCAGTGCGGGCGAGGAACTGGCCTCGCGCATTCCGGCGGTCCCCAGCGGCGATGAGCCGGAAGGCGTGCCAGGAATGTCGATCGGCCCGTACCAACTCGATGAAGAAGCCGGCCGGGGCGGGATGGGCAGTGTGTGGCGCGCGCATCGCATCGCGGGCGGATTTGAACAAAGCGTAGCCATTAAGTTGATCAAGCGCGGGATGGATTCGCGGGAAGTCCTGCGGCGGTTTTCGCAGGAGCGGAAGATTCTGGCGATGCTCGACCATCCCAACATCGCGCGATTTTTCGATGGCGGGATAGCGCCCGATGGGCGGCCCTACCTTGCGATGGAGTTTGTCGAGGGCGAACCATTGCTGGATTATTGCGCGCAACGAAGTTTGCCGGTGCGCAGCCGCCTGCTGATCTTTCTCACCATCTGCGAGGCTGTCCAGCATGCCCACCGCCACCTGGTGATTCATCGCGATCTCAAGCCGGGTAACATCCTTGTGCGCGCGACCGGCGAGGTCAAACTGCTCGATTTCGGCATAGCAAAGATCCTGGAACCCAGCGCCGATGAAACATTGACCGGTTTTCATATGCACACGCCCGATTACGCCAGTCCTGAGCAGGCCGCGGGCAGTGCCATGACGACGGCGAGCGATATCTATTCGCTGGGCCGGGTTTTTTCAGCGCTGCTGGCGGAAAGTCCGGCGGCCGCCGATACGCAGGCTATCGCCGCCAAGGCAACGCGCGAAGAACCGGAGAAGCGGTACCAGACAGTGGAGCAATTGTCTGAAGACGTCCGCTGCTTTCTCACCGGACGGCCGGTGGGAGCGCGGTCCGGAGCATTGAGCTACCGCCTAGGGAAATTTGCCAGGCGCAACGCACTCCCGGTTGCCGCGGCCGTGGCCTTGTCGGCTCTCATCCTGGGCGGGCTGGGATATGTATCCTGGCAGAACCGGCGGATTCAATTGGAACGGGATCGCGCCGAGACCACCTCGCGTTTCCTGCGCGAGTTGTTCGCGGCGGCTGACCCGGAACGCAACCAGGGCAACCGGCTCACCACCCGTGAACTGCTCGAAGTGGGCGCCGTCCGGGTGCGTGAGGTGACCGGCCTGGAATCGCGGACAGCGCTAATTGAAACCATCGCCGAGGCCTTTTTCAATCTCGGTTTGTATGAGAGAGCCGCGACGCTGTATCGTGAGTTGGTCACGCTCGAGCCAGACCGGGCACGGCTTGCCATCGCATGGGCGATGTTGGCTGAAGCGGAGGCTTTTCGCGGATTGAAGAAGGAATCCGAGGACGCGGGACAAAAAGCGGTTGCGCTAAGCAGCGGCCTGCCTTCCGGCGAACGGGCCAAGGTGCTGCTGCATCGCTGCAACCAATTACACCAAATCGCGCAACACACGGCGGCATTGGATGCATGCAAGGAGGCATCCGCAAATGCCATGGCAAGTTCAGCGCTGAGCCGCGCGGAGCTGTCGTCTGTATCGATCGGTTTGGGTACCGCATTGATGGAGGTGTCGCGATTTTCCGATGCCGAGGCCGCGCTGCTGCAAGCCGTGCGTCAGGCAGAGCCGTCAAAAGGAGAGTTGGTCAATTCCACCGCGGCACAGGCGCTCTCAGCGCTAGGATCGCTATACTTCCGTCAAGGGAAGTTCGTCGAGGCGGAAACTGCCTTTCGCCGCACGCTCGAATTTGATCGCAAGCTCTATCCCGACGGCCATTTGGAGGTTGCGCGCGGTCTAAACAACCTGGCCAACACACTGGCAACCGCAAGACGCCAGGACGAAGCGATTCCACTCTATATCGAAGCGCACGGGCTGTACAGGAAGTTTCTCGGGCCGGAGTCGTCAGACCTTGCCAGTTCCCTTTCGAACCTGGCAGTCGCCTATTCCGTCAGCGGCCGGCTTGCGGAAGCGGAACAGATAGGTGCCGCCGTGGTGCGGATGCAGGCCCGCACAATCGGGCCCGGCAAGTTGCCACACATCAGCAGCCAGATAAAATATGGTGCCATTTTGTTGGAGCGCGGCAAGACGCGCCAAGGAACAGCCGTGTTAGAAGATGCCCTGGCTTCGCTCGCGAAGATCAAGCCGGCACCGAAACTGCAGGAGGGTTACACGCGTGTGTTGCTGGCACAGGGAATGCTCGATTCCGGCCAGACGTCGCGGGCCAGGGCGCTGGCAACGGAGGCGGAAGCAACGCTCCAACCGCTATTGCGTCCCGGCCATTGGATGCTTCAGCAAAACAGCATTGTTATGGGAGGAGTGCTGGCGCGGTCTGGCAAGCCGATGGATAGCAGCAAGTTGCTGCAACCCGTGGTGGCGGCCAACGAAAAAAAGAGCGCCAGTGGTTGGTGGGTGGAGCTGGCCAGGCGCTACTATCGTGAAGCTGGCGGCGCCGCGCAATGGCCCAAATAGCTCATCAGCCAGGCCTCGGCCAGCCGCAGTTCCTTGCGCACGGTTTCCGTTGAAACTTCAAAAGCGGAGGCCACTTCCTGAACGCTTAGCCCGGCGAAATAGCGCAGGTCGACGATGGCAGCTTTGCGGGGGTCAAAGCCTTCCAGCCTTGTCAGGCCTTCGTGCAACGCTTCGGTATCATCGTCACGGTCCAGACGGCCCGGCCCTTGCAGGTCAAGTGATTCGAATTGGAAGTCGCCTCCCCGTTTGCCGGCTGCGTTCCGGCGGGCGTGATCGATGCGGATCTGGCGCATGACTCTTGCCGCTAATGAAAAAAAATGAGCACGATTTTCCAACTTCGGTTTGGCGTGACCAAGAAGCCGAAGGTAGAACTCGTTGACGATGACCGTGGCCTGCATCGTGTCGTCCGGGGCCGCACCAGCCCTTCGCGCAATGCGTTTCAGTTCCTCATGAAGTAAGGAGAAGAGCCGGTTGAAGGAGTCGCGGTCGCCGCCGGTCCAACTTTGGAGCAGTTGCGTTACTTCCGATGGCAGAACTTCGGCGTCGCAATGGGGGCCGTTCTCTTCTAATCCCGGATTTTGATTGCCTTCGCCGCTCTCGCCGATCATGATGCTCTTGCGGATCTTAGCACAATTGTAAATAATGATTGGGATTTGTCCGGCTGGCTGCGTATCCACAAATAGAGAGGTTTGGAGGAGAAAGGCTTGGAACTTGCATGTTGAGGTGCATAGGAAGAGGAGTTCGCGTGGCCGCCGCCGCTGCGTTTGCCGTGGCGCTGTTTGCGCAACCCAGGACGTACAGCGTTCGGGTGAATGCCGACGGGTCCTTTTCGCCGCAGGTTGTTTACGTGAAATCGGGGGATACCGTCCAATGGGAGGGGCTGACCAGAACAGATTCAATTGTATCTGTGAACGGCAGCGGCGGCTATCCCTCGATGTGCTCCGCGCGCAATCCCTATAGCGCGTCGGATCTCACCGGCCCGGCCATGTTCGCCCCGTCAGGCCTGTACGTTTTGAGTCCTTTGGACGTCGCGTTTTCGGAGACTTCGGCATCCGCCTGCCCTGCGGGAACACGGCCAGCGTTCACTGGCGATAACGGGAAACGTCTTTGTCTCGGAGGGTCCGCCAATCAGGCAACGCTCGATTCCAGTTGGAAGAGCCCCAACAACACTGGAGTCTTTATCCGCCTGCTGTGGAACGATGTCAATCCGCGGGCAGGGGTCTACGACTTCACCGTGCTGCAGCGGGAAATCGAGCAGGCGGTACGCAACGGCAAGGCCTACAGCCTGGGGATCAAAGCGGGCGACAGCGGCACGCCGGATTGGATCTTTTCGACGAATGCCGACGGTTCCGCGCGCGCTGGTGGCGGCGGCGGGGTGCCGCGGCTGCATTTCGATGACGGAGCGAGTGCCACAAGCTGCGGTAATAAGATGGATCTCGGCAACCCGGTGCGCTCCACCTATCGGCAGTTGTACTTCAACATGCTCACGGAAGCGGCGAAGGTAATCAAGAGCCGCGCTGATTGGTATCGCGCACTGGCGTATATCAAGCTCGCAGGTGCAAACCTGGTGTCGCACGAAAACAGGCTGCCGAACGAGTGCAATGTCATTGGGCTAGGCGCCAACCAGACAACCTGCGTCTGCGCCCCAAAGGTGTGGGCCGCTGACGGTTACAAACCTTCTGGCCTATACTCCTTTTACGACGATCAAATGGCGCTGCTCAAGAACCTGTTTCCCGGCAAGCCCATGTCGTATGCATTGATTCAGGATGGCTTTCCCAAGGTGAATGAGACAGGTGGGTACGAACTCTCCAATGGCGCATCCTCGAATGCAGCGGCCTTGCCTGACGGCACGGAACAGACCATTGAACTGCTGAACCGCGGGCAAGCCACCTACGGAATCAATTTCGTGGTTCAACACAATGGCTTGCAACCCAAGCCTTCCGGCTGCAATTTCGATGGACAGCACCCCAAGCCGGTGCGCCCGTATCCACAGTATTGGGAAGCCGGAAGTTGTCCGAACCGCTGGGCCGTACGCGAGGGCGCGGAAGGCCAGTTGACAGGCTTCCAGACAACCAACAACGATGGCGTGGCAACGCGGGAAGATCTGGACCTCGCGCTGCAAAACATATGGGACAACTCCGATGGAATGTTCTTGGAGATCTATGAAAACATCTTTTGGCTAGCTGAAAACAATGCCCGCGGCGTGCTCCCCAGAAGCGGCAAGACGCTGGGGGCTTGGGTCGACGATCTGCACAAGCGCCGCACTGATCCACTGTTTCCCAACTTCATTGCGGCCAAGAACCCTTTTCCATCGACGCACAGCTTTGTGGCCGCTAAGACAACTGCCGGCGCCGGAGCGCAGACTTTGACCTACGTCCACGCGATGAAGTGCGGACAAGGGCGGCAGGAGTGGGGGCAGATTGTGATCGATGCGCAGGCGCCGGCAATCAGCGCGGGTGGCGTGATCTCGGCGGGGTCCTTCGGTGGCTATACCACCATCGCGCCCGGCTCGTGGATTGAAATATACGGAACTGCCATGGGAACCAATTCGCGGCAGTGGGGCGGCGCGGATTTTTCCGGAGTGAATGCGCCCACATCGCTCGATGGCGTCAGTGTGCGGATTGGTGGCCAGGCTGCGTTCGTGGCGTTCGTGAGTCCGGGGCAGATCAACGCGCTGGCACCTTCCAATCTCAGCACCGGATCTCAAACATTGACCGTGACAACCGCAGCCGGATCCAGCGCGCCCGTTAACGTCACGGTGAACGCGGTGCAGCCGGGGTTCAATGCGCCGGCTGCCTTCAAAGTGGGCGCCCGGCAGTACGCGGCCGCGCTGCTGCCCGGCAATGCGTCGTTCGCACTCCCGGTTGGAGCGGTGGCGGGCGTCGCATCGCGTCCTGCGAAGCCCGGAGAGACGATCACGCTCTATGGAGTGGGTTTCGGCGCGGTGACACCACAGGTTGGGTATTTTTGACTAAAACGGCGACAGGTCAATTTTCGCCCAGAAAGTAAACCGCCGCCCAATCAATTCGCCGCTTTAGCGCTCTCCCGTCTCAGCGCCACCAATCGATGGATCAGGTCCTCAAGGTCAATGACACTGCCGATGTCTTGGAACGTGTACTCGCCATAGAAATTCACATGTTTCCAACTCACGGGGCTGACCTGCTTGATCCGGTCGGCCAACTCGAGATCCTTCTCGCGCTCCGCGTACTCCAAGAGCTCGGATAGAATGCAGGCGTTGTAGCAGATTACGCAGTTGGCCAGGAACCGCGAACACTCGCTCCACAGTTGTTGTTCCAAGTCGGTCCTGACCCGCAACCTGCCGCCGTTGGCATACGCCACAGCGCGCACCAGTTTGTGGTAGGACTCGCCACGGTTTAGCGCTCGCTGCACGTTGCGCCGGAGGCGCATGGAATCGACGTAGTTCAACAGATAGCGGCTGCGATAGAGGTTATCCAGTTCCCATAGCGCTCTTTTCGTTCGGTTCTTGCGGGCGTAGGAGCTGAGCTTGCCGATGATCACGCTCTGGCTGGTGACCTTCTTGGCGAGCGAGGCGAAGATATGCTTGATGTTGTCCTCCTCGGCGAGAATCAGCTTGGTGTTGGCCTGGCTGCTGGGTTTCAGCAGAAAGTTCTCGTCGTACTTGCTCGGGTGCTTGAAGCCGTAGAGCGTGTCCATTTTGTCGCGGATATCGCGGTAGCGCGGCGCGAACTGGGAGCCGAAAGTTGCCAAAATGGCGAAATTGACCTCGTTGGTGCCGTGCGTGTCCGTCGAATGGGTGTTCGGACGGATGTCGGTCGTATTATTGGCCAGAATGTCGTAGACGTAATGGGATTCCGATTCGTTGGCACCGATGATGCGGGCGTTGAACGGCACATGGTTGGCGACCCCGGTATAGTTGGTGATGCCTTTCTTCAGCCCGAAGTACTTGGGTGAATAGCGCGAACGGCTGGTGTGGATCTGCGTCTCGAACTTCTGTCCGTCGCTCGACGAATGGATGATGTCGTCGATATTGTAATGGCGAAAGATCGGCAATTTCGCCGTCGTGTTGCTAACCCGGTCATTACCCTCACGCACCGTTTCCGGGCGTAGGAAATTATTGGCGGCCGTGGACAGCGTCTGGTAGCTCATATCCGAAATCGCGCTCATCTTGCCCAAGCCGATGTTGGCGCCATAGGCGATCAGACAGGCGACAACCGCGTGCCGGTCCAGCGGCGTCTTCACGTATCGTTGGAGAATATGGGTGAACGCGTCCAGGCACTGGCAGCGCGAGTCGACGAACTGGAGCAGTTGCGCGATATGAATCTGCGGCACTTCGTCAAAAAAAGGATTGTTGACCGTCTCCTCTTCGCCCACATACGGTAGCGTCCAGATGATTTCGCCGTTCCTCTTCTTGCTCAGCTTGACGTGCGGGTTTTCCCCCGAGAGGATGCGCCGGTTTACCTCTTCGTATTGGGCCTCCAGATCCTTTTCCAAGTCTTTGAGAACCTCGGCCATCGGCTGTGACAGCAACGGGGCATCGATCTCCCGCAGAATCCGTTCTTTGTCCCGCTTCCAGGTTTCCTTTGGAATCAGATCTTCGTCGAAGCTACGAAAGCGCAGTGAATCGCTGACATAGATGTCCCCGGCCTCCAGCCGGTTGCGCAGCAACCGGTACACGAGGAACTCGTACTTGTCTGGATGGATGCTGCGGTTACCTGCCTTGTCCTTTTCGTAGAGGTAGGATTTCACGCCCTGAGGGATGAATGCCTTCGGAATTTGCTCGAAGCGATAGCGGGTGAGGCTCTTCCCTTTGTCGAAGCTCTCTCTCAGAAACGCGACCGCTTCCATCAGGCTGTCGTCCTCGCTGTGACCCCCGAATGGCAGCCGCAGCAATAACGGCCGGAGGTGTTGTTTGAACGACGGGGCCAGCGACGCAACGAATTCCCATTCCATGGCCGCGGTGTCGAAGGCCTGCGCGCCAATGTATTGCGCGGCGCTTTTGAATTTATCCCGTTCCAGGATGCCAAAGGCGCGCCGCTTTATTTCGCCAAAAGACACCGAATCGGCGATGCTCGAGTCGAGAAACATGCTCAGTATCTGTCCGATGCGCTCGATGTTTTCGTTGCCTTCCCGCTGGGAGGCGAGAACCTGCTGCTCCATGCAAGCCTTGGCGGTGGTGTTCACTTTGCGCACGTGGTAGATCAGGGCGTTGACCAGATTGTCATTGATCTTCTGGTAGCGCTGCCGGAGAAAACACAAAAGATAGAGGCGCGCCATGGCGGGGGGCAGTTGTTGCAGCTTTTGCACCGTGTAGTAATCGACGAGAGCGGCATAATAGGCGACGCTGTCGTTGGAGATACCCAAATCCGGCAGCAGCGTTTTCGCCATCTGGTACAACGTTTCCAGGGATTGGCTCCGAGCAATGTCGCCCTTCATCTCGCGCAGGGAGAAGTCCTTCGGATCGTGTTTCAGAGGTGTCACGGCATACCTGCCTTCGCGCACGACGTAAAGCGCGTCGAGCGACTCGATCATGGCCTTGTCCAATCGCCCTTCGAGGATTGCGGTCAGCCGGGCCCGTTCATCGGCGAGGGCTTGGCTCACCGCATCCTGCAGAAAGCTATAGCCTGGCACGACGACGCGGCGGTTTTCCAGATGCTGCAAGAGATTCCGGAACAGGAATACCGGCTTTACTGAAATACGTACGAGTTGGTTCGCTTTTTCCATCAGCGCTGCGCGCTCGCCGTCATTACAAGCTTGGTAGCCGTACAGATCGAGAATCTTCCGCTGTTGCGTATGGCGGGTCTGTTTGAGGCTGGGTGCGGTAAGCGCGGCGTCGTGAAAGTGCGGATAATGCTGTTGTAGGATGTGACGCACATCTTCCCGCACGTCGTCGAACTCGAAGACGAAGAACAGGGTCTTCGCCTTGAAGTAGCCAACCTGGAGAATAAAAAGCACGCGGCTCGCCAGATTGTAGTGACCGTCGGCCACGGCGCGTTCCTCGGGCGTGAGGCCGAAGAATTGTACACGCTCGTCATGGTTGAATTGTGGCCGTCCGTACAACTCCGCGATCTCCTGGTCTTCCAGGATCTTGAGCCGGTCGGCCACGGACGGTTTATTTCTCCGGCGTGACGACGCCGATGCGTTTGTACAGGGTGGCGACGCTGACGCCAAAACGCTTGGCCACGTCTTTGACCCGGACTGCGGGGTCTTTCAACAGGACACCGATTTGCTGCTTGTCCTTAGCAGAGAGCTTTTCCGGTCGGCCGCCCAAGCGGCCGCGGGCGCGCGCAGCCTTCAGGCCAGCCAAGGTTCGCTCACTGATTACGTTGCGTTCAAATTCAGCCAGCGCAGCGAAAACGTGGAAGACGAGCCTACCTGTGGATGAAACGGTTTCGATGTTCTCCGTAATTGATTCCAGTCCGGCCTTGCCGCTTTCCAGTTCGCCGACAATCCGCACTAGGTCAGGCAGGTTGCGGCCCAATCGGTCCAAGCGCCACACTACCAGCACATCGCCTGCGCGCAACGCTTTCAGGCAGTTCACCAACTCGGTCCGCTCCGCGTTCTTGCCGCTGGCGTGCTCCTCGTAGATCCGCTTGCACCCCGCTGCCTTAAGCGCATCGAGTTGCAAGTCGAGGTTCTGTTCGGCGGTGGAGACGCGGGCGTAGCCGATTTTCATTCGCTATTCTCATACCATTATCGCTCATTGATAATTAGATGAGTTGGTACGCATTTTCAAGGGGAAGAACAGCCTTTGCACCTGAGCAAAAACTTCTTCTGAAAAACGATGGTTTTCTGGAAGGCTAAAATTGGGCGGGAACGGGCAGGCCGTGGGTAAACCCGGCTCCGGATCGGCCACGTCATAGCGTGCGACAAGCTGCGCCGAACTGATCTTTACCGCCTACTGTTCAGGCAAAAATTGACCTGCCGCCGTTTTAGTCAAAAATACCCAACCTGATCGCCACGTTCGGCTTGCCTTAATAACGAAACGTAAAAACCCGGCGGATTGGCAACACGGTCGCGTTGAACAATGGAATCGATATCCTCCAACTGATCCATCACCGGCTGCTCGGGCGGCAAAGAGCGGAGCAGTTTCCCAGGAGTCTGTCGGAATGAAACTTATTTCAACCAAGAATCAACAACTTACAGACCGTACACTGCTCGTAAGTCATTGATTCTAAGTTCTAGAAATTCTATCCCGACAAGCTCCAAGGACCCTTGAATCCGCGAGAGCATTGCTGGAAACGAAACGGGAAACTTGGCTTGAAATCCAATGGCCACGTCCGCTATGATGCCAGCACGCCATTTTGTTGTTACCGATTGTTCGACATCCCGCCAATTTTACCTTATCAGACATCCTGACCTCGAAGGAAAATAGCATGAGCCAAAACCGCTTACTAACGTGCGGTGCTCGGTTAATGGTTGCCTGCTGCTAACCGAGCCGCGCGCGTTAGTAAGCGGTTCTTCGAGATCAATGGAATTTCCATTTCCCGGCCCAATTCCCCGTTGAGGTCAGAATATCTGAACATGGGGAGGGATTCCCGAAGCGGCGTGGTTCCGGGCCCGCGTGGTTTAACGGAAAAGTCATTCAATGAGCATCCCGGAATGATTTCGGCCTGCCGAAAAACAAAGGGCTTCTCGATGGAAAGTTTTGTCTGGACCCTGCCTATGCGGCCGGGCGCATGCAGTAGCCAGGTTGCAGCCACTTGCTGCGCTGTCCGGTGAAGAATAAGTGGCCCCAAATCTGAAGATTCAGCAGACGCCAGATGCGGTCGGTTCCGTCTTCAATGCCATGGCGGTGGCGCTCGAGCAGGTTGTTCACCTCGGTCTGATCGAGATATTGACCAACGATTCCGCCACGTAAATGAGCCAGCAGTGGTTCCGCGCCAGGCCCTGACAGCCAGTCTCGAACCGGGGTTGGGAAGCCCATTTTTGTGCGGTAAACGATGTCGTGCGGAAGCAGGTTCTCCACGGCTTTCTTGACGATATATTTTCCCGATCCATTGCGCACTTTGAGGTGGTCCGGCGTGCGTGCGGCAAACTCCACAAACGTGTGATCGAGAAACGGGACGCGGCTTTCAATCGAATTCGCCATGCTCATCTGGTCCTGCTTCATCAACAGTTCCACCAGATAGGTTTTTTGATCGGCATATAGCAAACGTGAGAGCACGGATGCTTCCGGATACCGATTCCAGGCCTCCAGATACGGATTGTAGCTGGCGTGCGAGGCAAAGTTTTTTCCCAGGAGCCGCTGAGTTTCCGCGGCGGAGAAGGCGGAATAAAAATTATCGAGATAAAGATCTTCTATGGAATTATCGCGGCCAATGAAGGTGTGCTGCAATTTACGGCGCGTGTCCGCGGAAAGCAGGCGAGTAGCGCCGATCCAGTTTTTGACCTGACGCCGCAGGAACGCCGGAACCATGCCATAGCGGCGGTTCCAATTTCCGTTCCAGATGTAATGCGAATACCGGCTATATCCGGCGAAAAGCTCGTCGCTTCCCTCTCCGGTCAGAACCACCTTGACATGTTTTGCGGCCAGTTGGGAGACGAAGTAGAGCGAAATGCTGGACGGCCACACTACCGGTTCGTCCTCATGCCAGATCAGCTTGGGCAGGGCTCCAAAAAACTCTTCCGAGCCAATCACCACCTCATGGTGATCGGTTCCGATAGTTTCCGCGACCTGTCGGGCGTAACTCAGTTCACTGTACTGGGCTTCTCTATAGCCCACGGCAAAAGTCTTAACCGGTTCGGTCCGCATCTGGCGCATCAGGGCCGCAATGGCGCTGGAATCGAGGCCGCCGCTGAGGAACATCCCCAGCGGAACGTCGCTCATCAGACGCATTTGCACGGTCTCTTCCAGCCGTTGGCGGCATTCACGAATCCAGGCCTCGTCGCTTTTTTGCTCCACGGCCGTGGCGGGCGCCGCATCCCAATATTGCCGGATCGAAAGAGACGGACTGGGGGTGTTCAGGTTGAGGGTCAGGTGATGGCCCGGCATCAACTTGCGGATGCCGGAGAACAGGGTATTTTCGCCGCTTAAATAGCCGAATGCGAGATACTCCGGCAGGCCCGCTTCGTTGAAGCGGCACGGTACGGCAGGATGCTCCAGCAGGGCCTTGATCTCGGAAGCAAACACGAACACCTTACCGTCCCAATAATAGTAAAAGGGCTTAATGCCGAGCCTGTCCCGCGCGCAGAACAGAGTCCGCGTATTGCGATTCCACAGGGCAAACGCGAACATGCCGCGAAACCTGGTGAGGCCTTCCGGACCGAACTGCTCGTGGCAATGGATGATGGTTTCGGTATCGCAATGCGTTCTGTAGACGTGGCCGGCACGCTCCAGTTCAGGCCGGACATCGGAATGATTGAAGATCTCTCCGTTATAGACAATCCAGTACGAACTGTCCTCATTGGGCATCGGTTGATGTCCGCTGGCGAGATCGATAATACTGAGCCGGCGGTGACCCAGGGAAGCATGCGGATCGGTATAGACGCGCGAATCATCGGGACCGCGGTGCGCAATCGCGGATGTCATCCGTTGCAATACCGGCTCGTTGCCGGTTTGCGCTTCGACCGTAATAAATCCAGCAATTCCACACATGGGGTTTGGGGATGGAGTTTCCGGAAAACATCTTCCGTTGTGCCGTATTGCGGCACTTTCCATTGTCTCTTGATTCTAGCATCCCGATACCTGCCACGGTCCGGCAGCGCGGATGTTATGATACGACTTTCCCATGAAAATCCTTTGGGTTAACCCAAACTTCCTTCACCCGACAAACAAAGGTGGACAAATCCGTACCCTGGAGATGATGCGGCGCCTCCTGCGCAAGGGGCATGCGATTCACTACGCGACGTTTGAAGCGCCACCGGATCAACCTGAAGGTCCGGCCCGCGCTCACGAATACTCTACCAGACTCCACACGTTCCCACACCATGTCAGTTCTAAGCGCTCGCCCCGTTTCCTGCTGGAACTGGGCGCCGGTCTGGTTTCGCAAATGCCGGTTGCCATCAGCCGCTATTATTCGCCGCGGATGGAACAGGAACTGACCGCTTTGATTCAGCGCGAACGCTTTGACGTGCAGATCTGCGATTTTCTGGTATCGGCGCCGCATTTTGCTTCCTTGTCAAAGGCTGTGTTGTTCCAGCACAACGTAGAGACCATGATCTGGCGCCGCCATCGGGACACGGCAAACGGGGCCTTGAGGCGTTACTATTTCGGTCTGCAAGCCGAGCGGATGTTCCGCTACGAGCAGAAAGCCTGTCAGCAATCGGCAAAGATTGTCGCCGTATCGGAAGCCGATGCAAATACTATGCGTTCTATGTTTGGAGTAACGCGTGTGGAGCACATCGGTACCGGCGTCGATCTCGACTATTTTGCTACCGGGAAGCACGAACCGGGAGCGGATCTGGTCTTTGTCGGATCCATGGACTGGATGCCGAACATTGACGGCATGAAGTGGTTTGTCACGGAAGTTCTGCCGCTTATCCGCCGCCGCAAACCGGATTGCACGTTGGCGATTGTTGGCCGCGCTCCGAACGCGGAGATGCAGGCTCTGGTCAGTAATGACCCGCGCATCCACCTCACTGGCACGGTGCCTGATATCCGCCCTTACCTGTGGGGCTCCTCTGTGTCGATTGTCCCCTTGCGGATCGGTGGCGGAACACGCTTGAAGATCTATGAGTCAATGGCCGCCCGCATCCCGGTAGTATCGACGGCCATCGGTGCGGAAGGACTGCCTGTTACCGATGGCGGCAACATCGTGTTACGCGATTCCCCCGCCGCCTTTGCCGAAGGCTGCCTGGAACTTCTGGCCGATCCGGCTGGCCGGAATCGCCTCGCAACGGCGGCTTGGGACTTCGTAGCCGAATCGTTTTCCTGGGATCAAGTGACGCTCGATTTTGAGCGGAAGATTACTTAACGGTCTTTCCAATCGAGAATCGTGTTTATCACATGATCCTGCTGGGAGCGGGTCAGATCCGGATAGACTGGAAGGCTCACGCATTCGGCCGCCAGCCGTTCGCATTCGGGGAGTGTGGGCTGCGTGTACCCGGCAATTTGAAAACACTCCTGCAGGTGCATTGGCCGCGGATAGTAAATTTCCGTGCCGATATCATGGGCCTGGAGGTATTCCCGAAAGGCATCCCGCTTGCCGCCCGTTATTCGTAGCGTGTACTGATTCCAAATATGCTTGTTTTCCATACGTTGGAGGGGCAGTAGAAGGCGAGTGCCCGGTTCGGGCTGGCAATAATGGCCGGTACAGCATTGTTGCCGCGAGCCCTCGGCGATGCCGGTTGCCGCGGCAAGCCGGGAGCTATAGTAAGCCGCGTTTTCCATGCGCCGCGTTGAGTAGGCTTCCAGATGGCCGATTTTCACGCCAAGCATGGCTGCCTGTAACGCATCGATGCGGAAATTCGCGCCCACCGTTTTATGGAAGTACTTTTGCTCCGCGCCATGCGTGCGCAGCAGTTGTGCCTTGGCTGCCAGCGCGTCGTCATTGGTAATGAGCAGCCCTGAATCGCCGAACCCGCCAAGATTCTTGGAAGGGAAGAAGCTGACCGTTCCACAAATGCCGATGGACCCCGCGGCACGCCCGCGATAGCTCGCCCCGAAGGCCTGGGCGGCATCTTCAATGACATGCAAGCCATGTGCTTCCGCCAACTCCATCAGCGGGTCCATTGGCGCCATCTGGCCGAACAGGTGTACCGGGACGATGGCTTTGGTGCGGGAGGTGATGCGCTTGCGGACATCTTCCACATCCAGGCTAAAGCAATAGGGGCAGGAATCGGCAAATACGGGTTTTGCGCCGACGCGGGCCACGCAACCCGCTGTGGCGAAAAAGGTAAAGGATGGGCAGATTACTTCATCGCCCGCCTGGATGCCGAGGGCCATCAGCGCCAGTAAGATCGCATCCGTACCGGATGATACGCCAATGGCGTGCTTGACCCCGGCGTATGCCGCGCACAGTTCTTCGAACTTCCGCACCTCTGGGCCTAGAATAAATTGACTGGAGGTGAACACACGTTCAAAGGCTTGGCGCAGTTCCGGCAGCAGGGCGTTGTTTTGGGGCGTTAGATCGAGCATGGGGACTTTCATTTAGGTTGAACCGCCAGCCAAGCAGAAGGGCTGGTCTCCAGGCCGGCCAAAAAAATGGGCAGAGAGAGATCTCCTCTATGAAAACATTATACGTCCCCAGGCTTATTGGAGTGCTTCCAGCTCTCCGCCGTAACGAACTATCGTTTGCGGGCCGCTCCGTGCGAAACGGCTTCGGGACCAGTCAGCCTCACCGCGGAATAGGCAAACCCCGGATGCTTCAACTTTAACCGCTTTGCCAGCAACCGGCGGAGCAGGAACACAATGGGCCAGCGGTGCTTTTTCCCATCCACAACACACCATTCCTTGAACCCGCTCAATGTGTGGATCCCATCCGGATAAGGTCCATTGGGGTCCGGTTGGATCCGCCGCACAGTGGTTTCGCGAAAGACCTGTTTACTCAACTCATCGATGCGATTGATGCACATCGCGCCGCCATAACTGACCCTGCCATCCTGTGCCGGACGGTACAATTTACCCTCATGCCAGAATACATTCCCGGCAGGACGAGTTCCGCTAATGTCGGTCTTTACCGGATTGGCCGCATGCGGCTCCCAGGGTCCGAACGGCGATGTGGCGTGCCAAAGATAAAGTGACCAGGGGCCGCAGCCTTCCTCTCCGGAATGCATCAGCCACCACATATCGCCGTACTGAAACACCGTCGAATCCACCGCATCGATCTTGTCGATAAGCGTCCGTGCGCGCTGCCAGGTACCGCTCTGCGGGTCAAGACGGTACAGCAGGATCGCGTTGGCGCGGGAGCATTCAGGGATCGCATACAGTATCCCCTCGTGCTCGAAGGTAAAGGGATAGCTCATGTGCAGACCTTCGTCGATCAACGGTGTTACCGTAGTCGTTTGGCCGGCGGTTTCTGGCCAGCGCAACTCGCTGATTCGACCATTTTCAGTTGACCAGTTCAGTTCCTCAACCAGTACCCGCGGACGGCCTTCCACCGGAAGCAGAAAAGGGTCTGCCACCATCTGCCCGCTCTCACGATAGGCCGACCATTCGATATCCGGCTTGAATTCGGCATTGAGGAATTCAGCTTGCGGTTTGCGGATCAATCCGACGTTCCATTCGTCGATGCGTTGATTCGTCAGCTTATAGCAGAACCATCCGAAAACCAGTTGCGCCCAGAAGCGCACCATCTGCAAGTCATTGGGTGCCCTGTATATCGGCGCCTCAGTCCGGCTTGGAGCATCGTTCAGGTAATCTGCCCGGCCTGCCCGGATATCGAGGCATACCCAGCGCACCATATGCCAGGAACACTGGTGTATCCGCTGTAAGTTATCGCGATAGGAAAGTGGATTGGTCGCGATCTTGCATCTTTTTAGAACAACGCCGCCATCCAGGCGATCGGTCAGCCGCTGCAGCAGCACGCCCGTCACTGGGTCGCCTTTGGCAATCTCCCAGAAGCCCGGAGGACCGCCCCTGTATTTCTCCTCATCGTCGTGATGATAAGACCAGACTCCGTAGCATGCTGACTTCAGGATTTCACCGCGTGTGATGCCAAACGCGAACTTCAGAATAAAGTCAAGGTTGTGGGTGCGGATCGTTTCGATGTCGGAAGCCGTGAAATACTCACTCCACTTCCCTTTTCGTTCCGGCGTGCAGGTTATCCGTTCAATGCCTGCTGGCAAAGGTCCGAGCCGGTATGCCGGAATTTGCGAAGGCGGAAATAGTTTTGACTGCAAATACCACAGATTACCGTCTAATCTAAGGCTTTTTTTTAGCTTTGCCGTCAGGCCGCTGGGTTTGGGAGGATTTTCGTCGAGGATCAGCAGGACAGGTTCGGCCAACCCATCGCGGGTAATATTCTCAATGCATCTTCTGGAAAAATCGGACAATCCTGAAGCCGAACACATAACGCCAAAACGAAGTGGGGGAGGGCCAGAAGACAATAATTCCATCGCCAAGCTCAAGTATAGCCGAGGGCCCCCATGAGAGCAACACGAACCCGGGGGTTGGGCTTAAGGGGGGTGTACGCCGGAACTCCAGAAAATTCCGTCCCGCGTCTGGCAGCGCACGGTAAATCACTGGTCCATCGGCCTGCCGGTAAAGCAACAAGCCCCATTCCGCCCGATACGCCGGCTTCACCCGGAATGATCAAAGACATGACCTGTCGCTGGCGTTTCACTCACGAAAAATACCAAACGGCGGCCAAGTGAGCTTGTTTCATGCTCACCTGGCCGCCGTTTGACGTTGCGGTTCCGGAAGACCGCAACACTCCCTCAGTTGTTACCCGAAGGGGAGTAGTTTACTGTACAGCCATGGTCACACCGGCCTGGCTGGAAAGTGCATTCACTCCGGTTCCAATGGTCACAACAACCGGTGCGGTCGAACTGGTTGTAACCGTTGTCGGGACGACTGCGTTGACTTGGTAGAGACCGGCAACAGAGTCAGCAACGAATCCGGCGTAAGTGACGGTTGCCGACTTCCCGCCGATCGTTACTGTCACGGGCAAGGTAGCCGTGAAGCAAGGAGCAAAACGGTTGGTGGCAAGATTGGTGCTGAGGAGTGCTGCTCCGTCGATGCTCGTCCACAGCGGACTCGGGACTGTGGGCGAACTACCGGGGACCAGGCCCCCTGCGTTCACGGTGCCCATGTAGTTGGTGAGCGACACGCACGATGCTGGGAATGTTGCAGCGGTCGTGCTATTGGTGTTAAGTGCAGTGCTGTTCGGAGCGCCCAGTCCAGACATGTAGATCAGGACCGTGCTGCCTTTTGCGGCCGCATGCGTGCTGGAATTGACCGAATAATCCGAGTGCATGATAGCGCCTTGGCCCTGACCAGAAGAAGCGACTGTGAATACACCGGGATTGGCGGTTACGACCTTCGCTGTGAAAGATGTGCTGACTAAGTTGTTCCAGGTTACTTTGATGTCCACGTTTCCGGCGCCAGCAACTCCAGAAGGCACAATGGCGTTGATCTGGTTATTGGCAGCGAAGAGAAGGTAGGCATCTGCAATGGTTGAATTGTCTGAAGACTTATAGAATGTGACCGTGATGTTGTGCGGGGTGCCATTTCCGTCGGCAAGTACGGCCGGGTAACGGCCAAAGCTATCCGCGGATACCGTTACGGGCGAACCAGCTGTAGGACCGAAGTTATCGCCGAAGATGCTGATCAATTCGTAAGGCGCAACGGATTGCGTCCCGCCAGGTCCGTTCTCAACGAATGAGGCAGTATCGGTAACAGTGTAGATGATCGGACTGAGCGTTACAGTTACAGTTGTCGTGCTGGCCGAGACAGACGGGGGATTAACAGCATACAATGTGACAGAAGTTGCGCCCGCAAGATAAGTGGCGGCGTCCAATGCGACGAGAATCGTTCGCGAATTGACAACAGTGACGCCACTGGAGAGTAAGGTCTTTGAGCCTGCAGTGGTCTTAGCGCTAACAGCTGTCTTCGAAGGCCCGCTGGTTACAAATCCAGTTCCTGACAGAACAAAGTTGACAGTTCCAGTTGCCAGCACTGGAGTTTGGCTCGGATAGACGGTCGAGATTGTTGCTGCTGGAGGCTTGATGTTGATCGTGAGCGCAATCACCGTTGTCGTTCCGTTCGCCGTGAAATTGACATTTGCAGTCAAAGCATCGCCTACCTGCGCGGTATCGAAGACCTGTTGGACGAAGCTGATTACGATAGGTGTTCCAAATGAATAGGCGACTGCGCCTGCGCGATTGAAGAGTACCCAATTGGCTGGTGTGGACGGAACCAGAGTGTCCGTCGACATGGCTACAGAAATCGGCTGATCGCTGGAAAACAAAGTTAAGGGATAAGTCGGATAAGCAGACCCCTGGTTCCAGTTAATAGTAAGAGTGGTGGGGTTTAAGGTTGAGCCATCTTTAATCGACAGGGTCGAAGCAGCACTCTTAACAACCAGGCTTACAGGAACAACCGCGTCCTGGTTCCCCGTAGTTATCAGGTGAACGCTAGCGCTATAGGTACCCGCGCCCAGTGAATCGGCGATCGCGTTGGGAGAGAAGTTGACAGTTACGCCGCCAGAAACGGCAGTGCCATTCAGAGCATCAAGGGTCAGCCAGACCGGCAATGTAGAAGTATCGACGGTGAAGTACGTAGATGCCGTTGCTTTGACAAGAACCGGGGTCGGCGTGACAGACGGCGCCGGCTTCTGATACGACAACGCAACCGTGGCAGGGGTCGTCGTTAACGGTGATACGGGTAGAGCGGCGTTGGCGATGCCTGTGCACAAGAGTAGTGCGGGTAAAGCCAAAAAGTAGGTTGAGCGGTTATTTCTTGACATTGTACTTTTCCTTTTGATGATATGTACCGGTACTTTTTTCCCATGCGACTACCGGTTGAGCACGCTGACTTATCGAAAGTACTAGCGGTGATTCTAGTACGAGTAGGGGAATTTGTTTTGCGCCGTCCCCGCGCTGGCTGCGCTTGATTGGGGCTCCGTTGCAGGCGGCGAACTGAGCTTGCGGTTCAGGCATTAGAATCTTGCCTCCTTCGACAATGAATAGATATAAGCCAGAATTTCCGCCACTGCGCGATATAATTGCGGCGGAATGTCCTGACCCACTTCGACCGCCTTGTAGAGGCCCTGCGCCAACGGCTTGTTTTCGACTAAAGGTATTCCCAATTCCAGTGCCTTCCGACGAATCCGCAATGCAAGATAGTCCCGCCCCTTCGCTACCACTCGCGGGGCGCTCATCGACTCATGGTCGTAGCGGATCGCAACTGCGTAGTGAGTCGGATTCACGATGACAGCAGTTGCGGTTTCGAGATCCTTCATCATGCGCTTCCGGCGCATATCCCGCTGCAGACGCCGTAACCGCATCTTCGTCTGAGGGTTGCCGTCGTTTTCTTTCATTTCCTCTTTAATGTCGTGTTTCGACATCATCATGCTGTCGGAGAATTTCTTCCGCTGGCGAAAGAGGTCGACACATCCAAAAAGCAGAATAACTGTCGTCATTTTCCACACCATGTTGTGCATGGAAACAAAAACGACTTTCATCCCAGGCAGAAGTCCTGTAAGCGGCAGCAGGAAGAAAGCCTCGGCATTCTCGCTGGAAATTCGATAAATGATGTAGCCGAAAATGATCAACATTGCCGCGGATTGAAACAACATCCACGCATTCTGCTTTGGAAGGTCTTTCAATTTGCTGGCCGGATTGAACCGTTGAAAATCAGGCGCAAGCTTCTTCAAGCTCCATCCAAAGCCGGTCGTGGCAAGTTGAAAAGCAAGGGAAACAGCACACAATGACGCGCCAATCAGGCCGATTGGCAGGAACACCTTGAACGACAATTGCAGCACCAGTTGGACCACTTCTCCGGTTGTGAGGCTTGCTTCAAAGGCGCGCTCCAATTCCCCGCGCATCATTTGTTGCAGGCTGGCCAACCAGGCCGATCCATACGCGCCCATCAAAGCGACAAACGCGGTGAACTGGACCGCACTCACAAATTCCTTGGAAACCGGGAAATTGCCCTCTTTGCGCGCTTTTTCCTTGCGCTGCGGAGTGGGTTGTTCGGTTTTCTGGCTCTGGTCGCTCACAGCAGTGTCATCCCTGATTGTTTAGCGGTGCGCAATGGCTCCGAGCGATGCGGCTATACGGCCGCTCATGTGCTCGAAAACTCTGGGATAAAGCATCATGAGCCATGCCAGAAGGGCGGCGGTGCTCAGGAGCTTAAAGGGGAACGCAAGCGTCAGTAATTGCAATTGCGCATTGAGGCGGCTCAGCGTTGCAAGTGCGATATCCACCATTAAGAGAAAGGCCACTACGGGCAGCACGATCATGAATCCCGTACTGAAGATGGCGGTTCCGAAAGGCAATATCTTTCCTGCAAATTGCGGCGTCAAATCAAATGCAGCGGGAGGGTACGCGGTCAGGCTCTGCACAAACGCGTGGATAACCAGGCGGTCCAACCCAAATGCAAAGAAAAGACTTCCTGAAAGCAACTGAGCAATCGTCATCAGAACGGTGGAATCGGCCTGCGTCATTGGGTCGATCGTCGAAGCAAAACTGAGGCCAGCCTGCAAGCTCACCATTTGCGCACCGAACTGAAGCGATTCAGTGGCGTAGCTCACCAGCAATCCCGCAGCCAGGCCAAGCCCAGCCTCCATCGCCAGCCAAGCGAACAATCTGGCCACATCCGGATTGCTGACAGGCATTTGTGGCCAAATTGGAAACAACGCGATTGTGATTCCCAGCGACAGCATGATCCGCGCAGGGTCCGCAAGACCTTTCGCGCCTGGAATGGGCACGAAGATGAAGATGCCGGAGACCCGCGTCAGCACCAGGAGAAACGCGAACAAGGAGCCAATCGGCAGATTCAACTCATTGCGCATAGCGCCCGAGATCTCCAAGAATGGTAATTGCGTAGGCCGATATCTTTTTCAACATCCAGGGCAGCAGCACCAGGAAGCTAACGAAAAATGTTCCCAGGCGCGGTATGGTGCTGAAACTCTGGTCCTGCATCGACGTCGCGATCTGAATCAGATTGATCACAACGGCGACGGCGAAACCGATCAGCAACAGCGGCGCGGCCAGCCAGAAGGCTGTCATAAATGCCTGTTGAAAGATAGTAGCGACAAATTCAGGAGTCACAAATTCACCTATTGATAGAAGCTCTTGACGAGAGAACCGACCACCAGAGACCAGCCATCGATGAGAACGAAAAGCAGCACCTTAAAAGGTGCCGATAGCATGATGGGAGGCAGTTGGACCATACCGACCGAGAGTGTCACCGAAGCGACGACCAGGTCGATTACAAGAAATGGAAGAAACAACACTGCGCCAATCTGAAAACCTACCTTCAGCTCGGACAGAATATACGCTGGTATCAAGATGTTCAAGTCGAGATCGGCCGGCGTCCGGGGCGGCGCGGCTTTCGTCATCTCGACAAACAATTTGATATCTTTTTCACGGGCGAAGCGCACGAAGAAGTTTTTGAGAGGTTTGGCGCCCGCATCCCAGGCTTCGGTTGACGTCAATTCTCCAGTAGAGGCCGGGACCCAGCCCTTTGTGTATACCTCCATCGCCACGGGTTGCATGATCAGAATGGTAAGAAACAGGGAAAGCCCTAGAAGAACCTGGTTTGATGGAGTGGTCTGGGTTCCCAATGCCTGGCGCAAGAAGTGCAGAACAATACTGATGCGCAGAAACGGCGTAATCGACATGATGATCGCCGGAAGCAGCGTCATCACTGTCAATGAGACCGCGATCTGCATCGGCAGGCTTATGCCGCCCTTGGTTGCATCGGTTGGATTCATGCCGAATCCCTGGATAACCCTGGCGGAAGGCTGTGCGGAAAATGCCAGCGCACTCAACGCCATAAGAATTAAGAAAAGAAGCAGACCCTGGCGGAACCTCATTGCGTAGACTCCTGTGAGAATTGCCGCGGCGCAGGCATGTCCGACTTCAGGAGGTTGCATACGGTTGGCGACACACTCACCAGGAGCAGGTCACCATTCACGCGAACCAGATGAAGCGAGTGTTGGGCGGTCAAAGAAAGCCGCTCCACCACTTCCATGTTCTTTCCGCGCCTGCCAGGAGCGCTCAGGTTAAACTGCGCATACCCGCGCTTCTTCAAAAAGACCACCAGGAGGATAAGTCCCAACAGGACGCTTACCGCGACAAGTAGCTGTTCTATGGGCTCCATTCATTCCTCCGTGAAGAGTTCCGTAACACTTACCGACCGCTTCGCTTCCGGGCCGGAAGGTTGCCCGTACGCGATCGCAACTTCTCCGGCATAAATCAGCAGTCCATCCGTTTCGTTTCGTTTCGTCATCAATACACTACCCGGCACAAGCGCTAGAACCTCTCTTACAGGCAATTCGATTTTGTCCAGTACGGCTTCCACCGTGATTGGCAGAGTGCCAAAGCGCAGCCGCACATCAGAGTCAACCATAGGTCAGATTCCGTGCTTCCTAATTAACGTTTCAGCGACATCAAGTCTTGAGTCAAAGTATCAAGCGTGGTAATTACTTTCGAATTTGCCTGGTATCCACGCTGATACACAATCAGGTTGGTGAATTCCTTGGCGATATCTACAGTGGAATTTTCAAGCGAACCAGCGAGAATCTTGCCCCGCCCGCCGGTATCCGCAGCGCCGATTGTAAGGGCGGAGCTAGCCGATGTAAGTGTGTAGTTGTTGTTACCGGTGCTGACCAGAGAATCCGGATTGCGTACGGTGGCAATTGCGATCTGCGCAATGTTTACGCTCTGCCCGTTCGAATATTGCGCTACTACCATGCCACCGTCGCCCAACGTAACTTTGACCAATTGCGAAGCAGCGCTCCCATTCTGGCTGGTGGCGGAAGCCGCCGATGGTTGCGAGAATTGGGTAACTGTAGGCTTACCGTCGGAGCCAAACAGGGACCAATTCACCGACATAGTGTCCGCGCCATCTGCCAAGCCGGAGATAGGAATTGCCACGGTGCCCGGTGCGGCGGGAGTAAGCAGCGCACCCGAGGCGTCGAATGTCATTGAGCCTGTGACAAGGCTGGTGGGCTTGCCGGCTGTAGATCCCGTGTCGGCCGCTGGCAACGTTGCTTCGTAGTTCCAGGCATTCGGACCAGTCTTCGTAAAAGTGACAGAGACGAGATGATTTGCGCCGAGCGAATCCACTGCCTCCACGGATGTTGAAAAGGATCCATCGGCCGCTCCCACCGTGCCAGCAGCATTCAGATTCGCACTGATGGAAATTGCTGTTGTTGGGATGGGCGTGCTGGAGCCACTCGCGGGCACCACGATACCTGTAGTCGCACCGCTGGCCGAAATTGCTCCGCCAACTGCATTCCAGCCCTGAACCTTTTCCCCAGACAGCGTGACCAGATTTCCGCTGGCGTCCAGATGCAAATTGCCCGATCGAGTCAACTGCGTCTGGCCGGTGCTATTCTTCGTCATGAAGAATCCGTCACCCTGAATAGCGGCATCGAAACCGCCGGAAGTAATCTGAATCCCACCCTGGCTGAACAGGCGCACGGACGATGGGGCGTAGACTCCCTGTCCGATGGAAGTATAGGGGTTCCCTGTCGCAGCTCCCATCAGGTCTTTGAAGGCGACCTCACTGGCTTTATAGCCAGTCGTATTCAGATTGGCAAGATTGTTTCCCACCACGTCGAGCGCTGTGGCTTGCGCGTTGAGTCCGGATAGTGCAGTCCAAAATGATGACATCGATGATCTCCTTGTGGTGTTCGTTTACGTGGTTGCCGGAGGCGTTGTAGTAGATGAACTACTGGGAACGGGCGGTGTCACTGTGTTCAGCGAGTCAATGCCCGTGCGGATTCCGATCAACTGCTCCAGTTGGCTGAACTGTGCAAGTTGCGTGAGAAACTGCGTACCGTCCGTGGGCTGCAGCGGATCCTGGTTCTTGATTTGCGCCACCAGCAACTGCAGGAAGGTGCCTGTGCTGGCAATGCCCGTTGTGCCACTTGCCGCCGATGCTGCCTGTGATGTAGTCGAAGCGCTAGCCGGCGCTATGTTGGAGACCGGAACTAAATTAACGGATGACATGTCTGTGCCCTCTTGAATGCGAATATCTGATTACTGTCGTAAGAACTCTTCGAGCCACTCCGGATTCTTTCCTTGGCGGCGGCTGCCTTCCTGGTTGTTCTGATTCTGCCTGTATCCGCTGCCCCTGGAGTCCTGTTGGTTGCCCTTGGCCGGCTCGCGGTCGGGAGTATTCTGGGAAGCGGCACTCTGCGCCACGGAAGGCTTCCACAGCTCTGTAGTAAAGCCGCTCTTCTCCATTCCTCGAACCAGTTCGTGCAGATTGTCGCGGAGGTTCTGGCTAACCTCGCCGCCCGATGAGCGAACTGCAAAATGAATTTCATTTCCGCGCTCGGCGATGCGCAGCATCAATCCTGGATCCGATTGTTGCGGAATGCGAAGGTTTATCTCCCTGACTGCCGTAGGCGGCCCAGTTGGGACGGCTGCCTCCAGGGATTGAATTTTTTCAACAGGAATGGATGACTCGGCTCTTGCCGTGGATACCGCAGGTGATGCGTTCCACTGCGTTGGGGGCGCTAATGCTTGGGATATGGAGGGAGGAGCAGCCGGTCTATCGGCAATCGGCTTCGCGTCCTCGCGAAGGTGAGGCGCAGGATCCTGCTCCCTCGTTGCAGTCGATTGTTGCGCTGCATCTTCTTTCCCTTTGCGCTCGACGCGTGTTGCGGCCTGGCTAAGCGGCGATCTTTCGTCCGCGCTGTTGTCGAGGCCGTTCTGCGGAATCGCCTTGTCTTTCAACTTTCCAGCAAAGGAAATGTCCGTCGGCTTTTCCGATTGCGCCTGGCCGCCCTTGGCTTCAGGCTTGATGAGCTTTGACGCAATGTCCGAGGCGGCGATGGTAGCGGCAACTCGCCTGGAAGAGGACTCACCCTCAGCGGAGCCAGCTTCCGGCGGCGCCTCCTGTTCACTGGCGTTCTTGATAATTGCAAGCGACAGAGCAAACTTCTCAGGAGTAATCTTGTGGTCCGGGGCTTGCTGCACCGGCGTTGTCAGAACACTGTTTGCGGAATCCTTATCTTCACGCGCGTCCGCTTTCGCAGGGTTGGCCGGTTTTCCGGCTTCTTTTGTTTTGACTGGTTCCTTTGACTTATTCACATCGCGGTTGCCGGAAGCATCGGAGGAATCGCCGTTTTCGGGAGTAATTTCATCCATGACCGCGCCAAACTCATTGTCATTTTGCTTCGGGTAGGAGGCCCGTTGCTGCCCGCGGTTCAGACTAGCCTGCATGAATGCAGGAGAACTGGCCGCGGGCGGGTTGGAAGAAATGAGCATTGCCGGATAAGATGCAGTTTGAGCGCCAAAGAGCCAGCTTGAGTTTTCAGGTGTTTAGAAATTCAAGTCCGTTGAGTATACGACGCGAGACGTCGAGAACTCGACGAATAGAAGGTACTTCATGCCTCTGTAAAGTTCGAGAAAGACCAATCGAATTAAGGCTTTTCAAATAATAAACGATTGGCCATTTACTTGCATTCTTTGGTTTCCATCATGGATCCAATTGCAGTTGCCGCAGCTAGCGCAATGCGTACACGTATTCAGGCGCTAGATCTGCTCGCGAATAATCTGTCAAACTCCGCAACTGCCGGCTTCAAAGCCGATCATGAGTTTAGCGACATTTTCAAGGGCGTCAATCAAGATTCGGCTGCTGATGACACGCAACTTCCTAAGGCCGATAAACGTTGGATCGATTTCACTCAAGGATCGATGCAAAGCACCGGAGCCGCATCCGACCTCGCGATCTCAGGCAAAGGCTTTTTTGTGGTGGATGGCAAGTCCGGCCCTCTCTATACGCGCAACGGCGCATTTACAATATCTCCCTCCGGGCAGTTAGTCACCAGCGATGGATATCCTTTGCGCAGCTCAAATGGAACCATCCAATTGCGCCCGGGCGGCCAATTCGACGTTGGTCCGGACGGCGTTGTTTCGCAGGACGGAATCCCTTCCGGGAAAGTTGCCGTGGTCGATTTTGCCAATCCCGCAGTTTTGGAAAAGCAAGGCAATACTTATTATAAAAACACCGACGTGAAAGCAATACCAGTCGATGCAGGCGCGCAGATATTGCAGGGCAAGATCGAACTCTCAAACGTGAGCAGTGCCGACTCCGCTGTGCGGATCGTCAATGTGATGCGCCATTTTGAGGCGCTCCAGAAGGCGGTTGCCATCGGGTCGGAGATGAGCAGGAAAGCGATCGAGGAAGTCGCAAAGGTCAGTTAGCCGGAGGCTCGCACAGAGCCGGCTCGGTGCATCGATCCAATAAGAGATCACGGGCTTTTTGCCGAGAAAGAGAAGGGACCAGTAAATGATTCGAGCATTGTACAGTGCGGCCAGCGGAATGACCGCCCAACAATTGAACGTGGACAATATCGCCCACAACCTGGCCAACGCCAACACGGCAGGTTTCAAGATGCGCAGGGCACAGTTTCAAGACCTGTTGTATCAAAATCTGGTTCAACCTGGTGCTTCGGCCGGGCAGCAGAGTACGATTCCGACCGGGTTGCAACTGGGCCTCGGCACGCGCGCTTCTTCGAATGAGATCGTGTTCACGCAGGGAAACTTCGCAGAGACCGGCAACCCGCTGGACCTTGTGATCCAAGGACGCGGATTCTTCCAGATTCGCCGCGCCAGCGGAGAGCTCGCTTATACCAGGTCAGGATCTTTCCACTTGAATCGCGACGGTAATCTGGTAACTTCGGATGGTAACCTGCTAGAACCGCAAATCACGATTCCCCAGGATGCACAAAGCATTACGATCGCCACTGACGGCACTGTGAGTTATGCACAGGCAAATCAGACGGCGGCGCAGAAGGCCGGCCAGATTCAGCTTGCCAATTTCCAGAATCCGGCCGGTCTGAACAGCATAGGCGCCAACCTCTACACGCCGACTGACGCATCCGGCGATCCAATCGTTGGGATTCCAGGCGGACAGGAAGGCATCGGCTCGCTCTTGCAGGGTTACTCGGAACAGTCCAATGTAAGTGTGGTCAATGAGTTCATCAATCTTATCGTCAGCCAGCGAGCCTATGAAGCCAACTCGAAAGTGGTCAAAGCCGCCGACGAAATGTATCAGCAAGTAAATAATCTAACCAGATGATCGCTATGAGCCTAGCCATTGTTTTTTCATCCACGACTTTTCCGTGCCATCCAGTTGTCGATGGAGACCGGATCACCGCGCGCCATCTTGCCTTGGCAGATTCCCGCTACGCAAGGTTGCCCGCAGATACGTTTGCTGGTTTCTCGCCAGGCCCTGGTTCACGCCGGGTCATGCGCATCGACGAGCTTCTCAGGCTGACCAAGGCCAGCGGAGCGGACTTTGTACCGGAAGCGGAGATCTGTCTGGAGTGGGCTATGAAGACTCCCGAAGAGAGTCCCATGGCAGCGGCGATGCGGAAGTCGATCCCGTTCCCGGATGCCAGGATCCAGATTCTTGAGTCCGGCAAGCACCTTGCGCCAGTTGGAGAAATTGTGTTTCCTCTCGATGCATTGGGCGGAGCAGATCTGGCTGGCTCCCCGCAAGGAGCTATCTGGCATGGCCACGTTCTCTATGGAGATAACCGCCGCTTCAACATCTGGGCTCGTGTCCGCATCTCCGTTCAATTCGAGCGTGTAGTTGCTTCCAGAACGCTCAAACGAGGCGAACTGATCGAAGCAGCTAGCCTGCGCATGCAGCGCATGGAAGGATTCTCGCTGCGCCGGGACTTCGCAAAGACCTTTGACGAGGTAGTGGGCTGGGTTCCCATTGTTGCTATCCGTGAAGGCACCACCATTCTGAAAACGCAGATCGAACCGCCGAAAGAAGTGGAGAAGGGACAGATCCTCCAAGTGGAGGCGCAACAGGGGAAAGTTTATCTCAAACTCGAAGGCCTGGCTGAGACTAGTGGGCGGACTGGCGAACTGGTGCTGGTCCGAAACCCCCAGAACGGTAGAACATTCCGCGCACGCGTTCAAGCGCCGGGAAAGGTAACGGTGAAATGAGAGCTACATTGTTCCTGCTGGCAACGTCGCTATGCTTAGCCGGTATCAAGCTGAAACCGAAGCCGCCCGGCCCAAGTCCGCTCGATGTGTTTATTGAAGAGGCTACACGCGCCGCCGGTCCGCATGCGGGCGAGGCGGCAACGGGTTCATTGTGGGTGCAGCGTGCACGCTTTTCAGATCTGGCGGCCGACCTTCGTGCTTCGCGTGTTGACGATGTTGTCACCGTTATTGTGTCTGAAAGCGCCTCCGCCGTATCAAAGGGGACCACCAAGACCGGGCGCACGTCGAGCGCCAAGGCCAGCGTCTCCGCGATTGCCGGCATCACCAAGGCTACCGGACCACTCTCGAATCTAGCCGGATTGAGCTCCGATCAACAACTGAATGGAGATGGAACTACGAGTCGCGAGACCACTTTGAATACGACGCTTGCTGCCCGGGTGACCCATGTACTTCCCAATGGCTACATGGTAGTGGAAGGGACTCGATCGATGACCATCAATTCGGAAACCCAGGTAATCAAAATACGCGGCGTCATCCGGCCTATGGATGTGGACACGGGAAATACCGTCACTTCCAACAGGCTCGGCCAAATGGAGATCACGGTTAATGGGAAAGGCGTTGTTGGGGATGTCGTGCGGCGTCCCAACTTCTTATACAGGCTACTGCTGGGAATCTTGCCGTTTTAGGAATCGGGATGATGAATCACAAGACCATGTTCGTTGCGGGCATATTTGCATTTTTGTCCTTCACGCCCATCGCGCAGGCCAGTTCGCGATTGAAAGAGCTTGTTTCCGTCGAGGGAGTTCGCGACAACCAATTGATCGGTTACGGCCTTGTAGTTGGCTTGAACGGAACCGGCGACCGCAAACAAACGGTGTTCTCCGCCCAGAGTCTCACCAACTTATTGCAACAGATGGGAGTGTCCGTACCGGCGACTGCTATCCGGGTTAACAACATGGCTGCCGTCATTATTACCGCCGTGCTTCCCCCATTCGCCCAACCAGGCTCTAAAATCGATGTCACTGTAGGGGCGATTGGCGATGCAGCGAACTTGCAGGGCGGCTTACTCCTGCTAACAACGTTAAAAGGAATCGATGGGCAGCCTTATGCGATCGCCCAGGGTGCGGTTGTAACCGGCGGATTTGTGAGTGGAAAAAGCGGAAATGCACAATCGGTTAATCATCCGACAGTTGGACGCATCCCGAACGGAGCATCCATCGAGCGGACCTCCCCCTCCATTGCTCCGGTCAAGAACGTCCGCCTGCAACTGCGGCAAGCCGATTTTACCACTGCGGCAAGAATTACCGCGGCGATAAATAAGCAGTTCACAGAGAAGGACAAACCCTTGGCTATGACTCTGAATTCCGCGCTGGTACAAGTTACGATCCCCCAAGAGTACACTTCGCGTCCCATCGAGTTTGTAGCTGAGTTGGAACGGGTCACCGTTGAAGCAGACAGAGTCGCCAAGGTTGTCATCAACGAACGCACCGGCACAATTGTCATGGGCAAGGACGTAAAGGTTTCGCCAATCGCCATCATGCACGGCAATCTGACCGTCGAAATCCAGACGATACTTGCAGTTTCTCAGCCTGGTCCCTTGTCGAAGGGAACTACCGAGGTCGTGCCGCAGACAAAGGTCGAGGTGAAGGAAGAAAAGGCCCGCAACATCATGTTGAAAGAAGGGGCGAGCGTGGAAGAGCTGGTCAGGTCGCTCATATCTATTGGCTCCACACCGCGGGATATCATTGCCATCTTGCAGGCATTGCGCACTGCTGGCGCCCTCGAAGCAGAACTGGAAGTTGTTTAATAAATCATTAAGGAGTCGAAACGTGATTGATCAAGTGAATGCAACGGCAACCAATTCAACTTACTCGCTGACGCTACCCAAGCAGATTACTCAAACCGGTGTACAGGGAAGCGTCTTCGGCATGATCTTCTCAGAAAACGCTGGGCAGTTCGCAACGAAGGAGACAGCCAATAGCTTGGCATCCTTCCTCGGCGCGAAAGTGGTGGACGAAAGCTCACAATGGATGGGCGGCACTCCGGGCCCATTGTACGGTATTCAATTCAGCAATGGAAAGTTACTCAACGCCGGTCTGCTCGCAGACCGGTTCAATAAATATGGCGTGCGGAGCGCCTTGCAAATGACCGAAGCTGAGATTGGCGGCTCCATCCAGATTGCGGCGCCTGCCATCTCTTCGGGGAACGGTAGCAACCCTTCCGTCGGAATTTCGAGCCCACCGGCCGCGGCCAGTGCCTCTGTCCCAGCGAAGTCGAGCAGCTCCATCGCGGACTTCGCCCCCGCGGTGTCGAACTCCCTGGCGCAGCCCGTTGCCGCATCGGATGCAGTTGTATTGGCGGCCAGCAACGCAGCACAAGTATTTTCTGCCGCGCCCGCCAGTGCTTCCGTGACGGGCTCAGCTACCGCAGATCCGGGGAAGCTTGTACAGGCTGCCAAGCAGTTCGAATCCCTGCTCGTCGGCCAACTGCTGAAGTCGTCTACAGAAGGGCACGAAGATGGAGTGTTCGGAAGCGGAAGCAGCGAATCAGCATCCTTGATGGAAATGGCTCAAGAACAATTCGCGCAGGCCATCTCCTCACAAGGCGGTCTGGGCCTGGCTGATCTGATCGTCAGGCAAGTGGATCCTTCTTCCGCTACGCCGACCATCCAATCCTAGCTGCAACTCCCGCGCCTGCGGCTCGGTATGCAAACTGATCCACGGGCGCAACCGGCAACTTTTCCTCTTCCTCTATATCATCCCAGTCCCGGGTTGAGGGTGTTCCCATCCTCAATAAGGTTAGCGTTTCTTTCCAATTGTCCAATAGGGATTGAAAGGCCGACTCGACGTAGGCGAAGGACGCCGCACGGCAATTTGCGTGCGCCTCTACCAGTTCCAAATGCATGGACGAATAGATCCGACGGCGTCTTGCCGTCTCCTGGCCTCCGTCCGGATCCAGGCTCACTAACAGTTCGCCGAGGATCTCAATACACTTGGAAACGGCCGTTCCGCGGACCGTCACGTCTCCTGAAGCCATTGCATATCTCGCCTGGCGAGCCGATCGCAGTCCCTCTTCAAACAGGATCTGAATCAGCTCGACTGGCGTAGCAGCAAGGATTCTATCTTCAAGTAGTCGTTCTGTTGAATAAGGTGTCATAGCATTAAGTGAACGGTTACCATATCGAAAGTCAACGCGGCTTTTAGAGTCCCCTCTAAGGAGTTTTGCTGCTAAGGGATACTTTGACTTCTGCTAAGGTTTACTGCTTATCCAATTCAGGATGACATCATCGAAATGTGTTGTGACGTGATCTCAATAAAACAACATATCGAATCCACTGTAGAAGAGTTGATGGGCGCAGCCCTTGAATCTTATCGTTCCGCTCTGATTGTGACTGCAAACTTTGGATTGGCTGCGTTCCCGGACGCAGGTCCGAAAATGCATGACCAGCTGCTGGGTATTGAGAAAGAACTGGCGGCCAGCCCCACGGTGAGAGGTGTTCGGGAAGCTTGCCGGCATTTCAAGTTGGCGCTGCAGGGACTGGCAGAGACAGCCGTCGAGCACAATCGGACGGCCGCCCGGGAGATCAAAGAGATTATGATGATCGTCGCGCGTGCTGCGGAGGCGATAAGTTCAAGAGATCTGCAGGACACGTCGCAATTCCAACGAGTATCTCTGCAGTTGCAGTCTATTGCCAAGCTGGATGACTTGACTGAGATCCGCCATGCTGTCGTCCGAAACGCCGCCGAGATGAGATCGATGGTCGAAAAGATGTCGCAGGAGCGGCAAAAGTCATTTTCCCGCTTGCGCAATGAACTCGTCGATTTTCAGAATCGCCTGAACGAAGCGGAGAGAATCGCCAGTCTCGATCCGCTAACCGGACTCAACAATCGCCGCGAATGCGAGAAGCAACTTCAATTGCGTGTGTTGCAGGATCGCCAGTTTTGCATGTTGATGTTCGATGTGAACGGCTTTAAGCAGGTGAACGATCTATACGGCCATCTAGCGGGAGATGAGGTGTTGAAGCAACTGGCCACCGAGTTGAAATCGGCCTCCATCGCGACGGACCTTATTGCGCGCTGGGGTGGTGACGAGTTCGTGATGCTAATTGACTGCACTTACTCCGAGGCTCTGCTCCGAATGGCGCGAATCCGTGAGTGGATCGTCGGCGACTATAAAATCCAAGTCGAAGGCAAGAACCACTCGTTCTTCATGGAAACTGCCATTGGCCTGATTGAACGCAGGCCAGGAGAAGGCGCCACTTCGGTCTTGTCGCGGGCCGATGAGGCCATGTACGCGCAGAAACGGTCTGTGGTTAAGCTGGGGGCCTGAGCATCTCATCCTCAGACATCCTGACCTCGAAGGAAAATAGCATGAGCCAAAACCGCTTACTAACGTGCGCGGCTCGGTTGGCGGTTGCCTCATGTTCACC
>CAIRSA010000387.1 GCA_903881085.1 uncultured Acidobacteriia bacterium | reverse complement strand
TTTGACGCAGAAGTCGGCTGAACTTTACTGGGGGGACGATTACAGCCTGAAACTTTCGGGTGCGTCTTCGCTGGTGCAGAGCTACCGTATGTTTAACAATATGACGACTACGGGGTCTTATCGCGTGAACTTCGATCTGGGGATTTCGACGAAGCTTTCGAAGCGGCTTAATTGGAATCTTTCGATTAGTGACCGGTATTTGAATCATCCTGCCGCGGGGCGGAAATCGAATGATTTCCTTTATACGACGGGGTTGGGGATTTCTTTCGCGAAATAGTTGATTGATGCGGGGGGCTTCGATGTGGGGCCCTCCTTAAAGATTGATTTAGTTAGTGGGGCGAAGGCCACTCGCCCGCAGAGTGCCACTCCAATGTCGCTTACATTTCGTTTATGAGGCGAGCTTCCGATTTGGTGAGCGATTCATTGGGGCAGTGCGGTGGAGGGCAATTGGGGTCAGACAGCCCATTTTCGGCATCCACCTTCGCTAAAGCTACGGCGGACAAGAAAACGGCCGAAAAAAGGTGTCAGACCCCAAATGCGACGCGTCGTTCTAGTCAATGTAAGTGACATTAGAGTGCCACGCTGCCCCAGAATGCGTATAACATGGTGGGACGGAGTTTTGCCTTGTTTACTTACGATCCGATGTTGCTGGCGGCGGTTGATGCTACGCCAAAGAATATGACCGATGTGCTGCGGACGCTGCACACGATCGATGCCACCTGCGCGGATGGCGATGGACTGAAATGGTTCAACTGGCTTTACATGGAAGTGACGCAGGCGGTTGCGGACCGCGTGGCGGCGGGCGGGTTTACGGATCCGGCATGGATGGCCGCGCTCGACGTCCACTTCGCGGCCCTGTATTTTTCGGCGCTGAAATCGTCGTTGAGAGGGACGGCTACGCCCGGTTGTTGGCAGGTGCTGTTCACTCGACGCAGTGAGGTGCTGCTGGCGCGGATTCAGTTTGCGGCGGCGGGAATCAATGCGCACATCGATCATGATTTGGCCGAGGCGATTGTGCGGACTTGCGCGGACACCGGTGTTTCGCCGGATCGGCACGGCGTGCACTATGCAGACTACACCAGTTTGAATGGGACGTTGGATGGGTTGGTGAATCTGACCAAGCAGAAGCTGCATCTGCGTTTGCTGGGCGAGTTGCTGCCGCCGGTTTCGCATCTGGAAGATACGCTCGCCGGGTGGGGCGTAGCGGCGGCGCGGGAGAATGCCTGGTTTCATGCGGAACGGATGTGGGCGTTGCGCGGGGTGCCGGGGTTTGATTGGACGTATTTGCACGGGTTGGATTATTTTGCGACGGTGGCGGGGAAGCTGTTGATGGTGCCGGTGCCGCTGAGGTGATGTCATTTAGTTAGTTATTGGACAAGAGGATCTTGCCGTCTTCCAGGGTGATGATGCGATCGGCTTCCGCGCCGAAGGCGGTGTTGTGGGTGGTTAGGATGATGGCCAGGCCTTGTTCGGCGGCGAGGCGTTTGAATAACGCGATGACGGCTTCGCCGGTGGCTTTGTCGAGGTTGCCTGTGGGTTCGTCGGCTACCAGGATTTTGGGTTCCAGCATGAGGGCTCGGGCGATGGCTACGCGCTGCATCTGGCCACCGGAGAGTTCGCGCGGCAAGTGGGTGGCGCGGTCTGTGAGACCAACGGATTCGAGCAGTTCGGCGGTTCTTTTGGGGTCGGGCTTCAGGCCTAGGAATAATAGAGGCAGTTCTACGTTCTCCGTGACGGTTAGCGTGGGTAGGAGAGAAAAGCTTTGGAAGACGAAGCCTAGCACGCCACGGCGCACTTCTACCAATTCCTCTTCTTTGAGGCCGGCTACGGATTTGCCGGCGACGGTGAGGGTGCCGGCGTCGGGTGCGTCAAGGCAGCTGAGGATGTTGATCAGCGTGGTCTTGCCGGAGCCGGAGGGGCCGAGGATGGCCACGATCTCTCCCTGGCGAATCTGGATGTCGACGCCATCGAGCGCCTTCACGGTTTCGCTGCCGCGATGATAGTAGCGCTTGAGCCCATGGGCTTCGATCAATACTTCGTTCATGATTATGCTCCCTTACTGATTGCTTCCACTGGACGCATGGCAGACGCGCGCCATGCCGGATAGAGGCCGCCGAAGAATCCGAGGACGATGGCGCCGAGGATTGCGCCGCCGATTACCTGCGGGGTGATTTGCACGATGGAGCCGGAGACGCCGAAGTCGGCCATCGATTTGATCGCCTTTTCGACGAGGCCGGAGCCGGCTACGGCTAGGACCGAGCCGAGCAGGCCGCCGGCGAAACAGATCATCACGGTTTCGAGCCAGATCAGCTCGAAGATGGACGACTGGCGAGCGCCGAGGGCTTTCATGATGCCGATTTCCGAGGTGCGCTCGTAGACGCTCATGAGGATGGTGTTGATGACTCCGATCAGGGCCACGATGATGGCGATGACTGCGACGGCGGCGATCATGGTTTGGGCGGTGGCGACCAAGTTGACGAGGGTGTTTTTCACCTGCTGCAGGCCGACCACTTGCACTTCAGGCAGCTTCAGCCAGCGGGTTTCGAATTCGCGCATTTTGAAGGCGTTGAACTCCTTCAGCTTGATGCCGATGATGGTGAGCTGGTCGGGGCGGCCGAAGAATTCGCGGGCGGTTTCGATGGGCATGAAGACGGTGCCATCGTCCTGCGTGCCGGTGCGGTCGAGCACGCCGACCACTTTGAATTCATGCATGACGGCGTCGGGGCGGCCGTTGGGGGTGATGGAGGCGTAGAAGGTGTCGCCGACTTTGCGCTGTTCGTATTCGGCGGCTTCGAAGCCGAGGACGACTTCGTTGTGGCTCTTATCGGCGAACCAACGGCCGTTTTCGTAGCCGGGACCTTGTTTGAAGCCGATCCAGGGCTTCATGATTTTGTAGCTGGGGACGTCGATGCCACTGATGATGGAGAAGTTGCTGGCGCCGGCTGCGCCGTCGTCGCGGATGCCGCTGCCCTGTTTCTGGGCGACGCCGACGAAGATGGGCGTGATGGTGGCGATTTCGGGGTCGGACTTCACTTTGTCGTAGATGTCGGCGGGCAGGTAGAGCAGACCTGTGCCGCCTTTTAGCATCATTGTGGCGGCCTCATAAGGGCAGCCTTTGGCCATGATCATGACCTGGAAGCCTAGCATGTTGATGCTTTTGTCGATGGCGGAGCGGTAGCCGAGCATGAAGCCGCCTAGCGAGACGGCTACGGTGACGGCCAGGGCTACGCCGGCTACGGTGAGGCCGGTGCGGACGGGGCGGCGGCGGAGGTTCTTTGAGGCCAGCGCGATGTAGCGGCGGAGGATGAACGGGTCTTGGATTTTAGTAGTCATTTTGTACCTTTCTGGTGGGGCAAACAAGGGGACAGACAGCTCTGTCCGCGCGCTTCCGCTTGGGACAGAGAAGTCAGTCCCCAAGTTTGCGCGGCCTCGTGTTTTGCGGACGTTCTAAGCATCTTTATTGGAACTCCACGGCGCTGGCGTAGAGCTGGTAGCCTTCGTTGAAGGGGACTAGTTGGCATTCGACGCGGGCTTGGTGGCCTTCGCGCATGGGGGCGGTCATGGCCACTTCCTGCAGGTCGATGCGGAGCGATTGTTTGCCTGCGTGGATGAAGAAGTAGCAGCCCATGGACTGGCATTGTTCGCTGACTTTTCCTTCTACGGTGATATTGCGTTTCAGGTAGTCCTTGGGGTGTTCGATCAGTTCGGCCACCTGTACGATGGGCGCTCCGGTGAAGGTTCCGAAGGTGGAGGGCATGCGCATGGAGTGCCAGGCGAAGTAGGCTCCGGCTGATAGGATGAGGGCGCAAACGGCAAAGATGGTTTTCATTTGGTAGCTCCTTTTTGCTGGGATCTTTCAAAAAACGGTTCGAAGCGCCTGCCGTAGACGAAGACGTCAAGCAGGATGAGGTTTTTTCGCAAGCCGCGCAGGGCGGCGTCGTAGTCGGGCTTGCCGGCGGCGTCGAGTTGCGGCGCCTTGATCGCGGCGATTTTGTCGGCCTTGGAGCTGGGCTCGTTGGCTGTGTAGTAGTCGTGCTTGTAGAAGTCGGCGAGGGTGATGCCGTTCCACTGGGTGCGGAATTCCTTGGCGCGGAGAGCTTTGGCGGCCGAGCTTTCGAGGCGCTGGAAGAAGAAGTTTTTGATGACGGCGGTGGTTGGATCGGTGGCGACGAAGACCTGGATGACGCCGCCTTTGCCGGGGACGTTGACACCGTGGACGATACCGATTTTGGTTTGGCCCTTGAAGACGCTGTAGACGGTGTAGGGCGTTTCGTAGGTTTCGTAGATGCGGTCGAGGTCACTGCCGAGGCGGGCGCGCAGGCCTTTGAAGAGATTGACGCCGTCCTTCTGGCGGGGGAATTCGTTGAGATCTTCCTTGTAGGTGGTCATCTCAGGGAAGAGGTATTTCAGGTCTTCGGCGGGGTTGCTGAGAGTGCAACCGATGGCCGCGTGGGCGGTTTGCGGGAGCGCGGCGATCAGCAGAATGAGTAGTCGATGCATATCATTTTTCCTTAGCGGTAGAAGTAGTATTGGAGCGTGATGAGGGTGGCGGGGTGGCCGGTCATATGCTCGAGTTGCTTTTCGATATTGAGCTTGATCCAGTGGGCGTTGGAGTTGCCCACGTCGTTGCGAAAGTACCAGGTGAATTCGGCGGCGATGGAGGAATCGGCACCCATGTTTTCAAAGTTCATGCGGCGGTATTGGGTGGCCAGGCCCCAGCGGCGCGAGGCGTGGAGGTATTCGGCCTGGTGCAGTTGGGTGATGACGTTGAGAGAGGCGTCGCGGCCTGCGCTGAGTTCGTTGGTGAAGGTTAGTGTGCCGCGCGGGGCGGCGCGGCGGGCGCGCAGGTCGAGGCCGAGGCGTTGGGTCTTGACGGGGAGCGAGTCGACCAGGCGTTCGCCTGCGACAAATGACAGGCCGCCTTCGATGCCGCGTTCGGAGTTGTACTTGTTGCCTAGGCTGAGGCGAAGTGCGGCGAGTCCGCTTTGGCCTTTCCACTTTACGTCGTACCCGGAGCCTACGAGATAGTAGAGATCGTAGTTGAGGTGCTTGTTGAGGCTGCCGTAGAGGCCGGCCGACCAGTCGCGCTCGAAGCCGAAGTTCATTTCGTTGGAGAGTTGGAGCACGGTGCCGTGGGTGTCGGTCTGCTGGTTGAGGCCGAAGGGGAGGTAGAATCGGCCGACGCGGAGGTTGAAGCGGCCGGCGTTTTTGCCGCGGTGGGCGGGTGCGAGGAATGGGTTGAGAATGTTGTAGAGGTCGAAGTAGAGGTTGTGGTATTCGAGTGCCCAGCCGGGGCGGGTGACGCCTTCCATGTCGTTACTGACGGGGTTGAAGCCGTCGCGGCGGACGAGGCGGAGTTGGACGTCGAAGCTGGCGATGGTGGAGGTGTCGGTGGAGAATTTTTTCAGGGCTTCAAAGCCTAGGGATTGGCGGCTGGCGAAGTTGCCGGTTTGGTCGATATCGAACTGAGACATTACTTCTGTTCGGAAGCCGAAGTTGTCGTGGAAGAAGCCGCGGTGGGTGGCTTCGGGGGCGGGTGTGGGCGCGGCGGTGTCGAGCCCGGCGAAGGGGTCGGGCGGTTGCGGCGGTTGCGCCTGGGCTAGGGTTGCGGCGAGTAAGAGTATGAGTGCGGGCATGGCCAGCTCCTTGTAAAGAATTCTCTGATTGGGGACGGCCAGGTATTGGACTTGGCAGGCGAAACCGCCTGCCCCACCTGTAGCTGTCAGATAGTTCTGTGAGTGTCGAAGGGGCTGGGGATTAGACGCGGAACTGCGCGAACGTGACGTAGCGCGCGAGTGGGGGAGGTGGCGCTTCGGCGCTGACGTTGGGCGTGAGGACAAGGGCCTGAGCTGTGATGGCGGCGAACTCTACGGGCAGAAACGCTTCGTCGATAATGGGGAGAAGATCGGCCGATGCTGTCAGGGTGCCGTTGACGCCATCACAGTGAGGTTTTGCGCAGTCCTGCTGAGGGGACGATGATTTGGGGCAGCAGTCGTGCGCGGGGGGATCGGGTTGGGTCATGAGCGCGCAGAGGACGGCTGGGTTGAAGAAGAGCAGGGAGGCTGCTAGGATTACCAGGCCGAGTTTGGTTGCGTTGCGCATGGCGGTCGGTTTAGTCAGTGCAAGTTGAGGGCCAAGTTAGTTTTGGACAGGCGAATCGCCTGTCCTACCCTTTTTATCAGTGATTTGGGTCGTAGGTTGGCGGAAGTTTGGGTGAGTTATTTCGCGCTGGCTATGTAGAGGCTTGCCGCAGTCTGGAGGAAATATGGGTCACTGAAGCGGGAAAGAGCAGTTGAACTCCTCTGGAAAAGCTATCTTAATCATTTGGCATCGGCTACATGCAACTTGCTCGTCACCTGCCGGATGACTCACATTGCGGGCAGTCTCGCGTGGGGCAAACCATGCATTTCCGCAGGATTTACGGGCAACAGCTTTTTTTAGGTTCAGGAAGCCTGAGCCTTATTGGTTCGATCCTCGATTGAAAAGGTAGGGGATCAGACTGTTTCCTGGTGGGACCTGGAAGCTGCTAGAAAAACGTGTGGGCCTTGACGTGAATGAACTCCGCCAGTTTCGCGGCGGCTTCTTTGCCGATGGGGCGGTGGCCGGAGAGGATCTGGCTGACGTAGGACTTTGCGCCGAGAACGGGCACCAGATCCACCTGGCGAAGACCGTGCTCTTCCATGAGGGATTTCAGCACTCCGGCGGGTGAGGCGGTGGGGTCAGGTTCAATCTCTTCTTCATACCGCATGATGATGAGCGCGGTGAGGGTTTCGATGAACCGTTCCATGGCGGGGGCTTGCGGAGTTTCGTTGGCGGCGAGGCTTTCTAGCGGGCTGTCATTTTGGCGAGTTCCTGGCGATTGCGGGGCTTGACGGGCTGATGGGCGAGTAGAGTCTTCAAGTTGTGAGGCATACTGAATGACTTCGAGCACGGGCTCAGTCCTGTAACTTTCATTCTGCAACGGCACGCTATAATTTCACGATATGCCATTGGCTGCGGGTACTACGCTTGGACCCTACGAGATCCTCTCCTTCCTTGGCGAGGGCGGAATGGGTGCTGTTTATAAGGCGCGGGACACGCGGTTGGACCGCATGGTGGCGATCAAAGTGGCGTGGCGGCGTTTAGCGAGCGGTTCGAGCGCGAGGCGCGGGCGGTGGCGGGTTTTGAGGCGGGCAAGGCGCAGTTGCTGTTTCCCATCCGCTCGTTTGGAAATTTGAATTCGCGGTCGCACTTCGATGTGTCGGCGGATGGGCAGCGTTTTCTGGTTTTGGAGGATTTGGAGAGGGAGCCTGTGCAGCCGGTGATTTTGATGCTGAACTGGTTGCCGGGCACTAAGTAGAGCTGGTTTGCGACCGCTTATGCGGCGTACTGAATCACTTCGAGTTCGGCGGACCTGTTGACGGCGTTCAGCAACTGATCGACGCGTTCCATCGTTGCTTGATCCAACTCCGTATCGCCGCATTGCGGGCATTGATACACGGGCAGCGCTTTCAAAATGACAATGGTGTTGTCGGCGATTTTGAATGGCAAATTGGTAGTGAGGGATTCGTGGAGCCCTCCGCAGACGCGACATCTCATTCCGGTAGTCTCCTCGTTCTGGCATCGGGGTCCCATTCAGCGGTTGATGGCCAATACATAGTTACAACCCTAACATTCAATCCTACCAAGTCGATGGCTATGTGGGCATGAAAAGGCTGGCCAATCGATTCGCCACGTAGCAAAAAACTTGGCAGATACTTGTCGTCTGGATAGGACTCGATGATCTCCAACGTCTCTACGGAGTGGAGCAGCGTTCCAGCAGTCATTCCACGTTGCCGGAGCCGCATAGTCGAGTGATACGTCCAGCGCACACGGCCACCAGTAATGCAGGACTGAATGAACAATAACCGCGAGTCTATTGAGCCAGACAAATTTCATTATACTCTTCGATTTTCTTAGCACGCTATAATTTCACAATATGCCATTGGCTGCGGGTACTACGCTTGGACCCTACGAGATCCTCGCCTTCATCGGCGAGGGCGGAATGGGTGCGGTTTATAAGGCGCGGGACACGCGGTTGGACCGTGTGGTGGCGATCAAAGTGGGCGCGGCGGCGTTTAGCGAGCGGTTTGAGCGCGAGGCGCGGGCGGTGGCGGCGCTGAATCATCCGAATATTTGCACATTGCATGATGTGGGGCCGAACTACCTGGTGATGGAGTTCATCGACGGCAAGCCGCTGGCTGGGCCGATGCCGGTCGAGGAAGTGATCCGGCTGGGGACGCAGATCGCGTCGGCGCTGGATGCGGCGCACCGGCGGGGGATTACGCATCGGGATTTAAAGCCGGCGAATATTTTGGTTACCAAGGCAGGCGTGAAGCTGCTGGATTTTGGTCTGGCGAAGATGGCGCGGACCGATGGCTCGTCTGACCTGACGGCGTCGATTGCGCTGACACAGGAGAATACGATTCTGGGGACTTTGCAGTATATGTCGCCGGAGCAGTTGGAGGGGCGCGAGGCGGATGCGCGGAGCGATATTTTCGCGTTCGGGCTGGTGCTGTATGAGATGGTTTCGGGGAAGCGGGCGTTTGCGGCGTCGAGCCAGGCTTCGTTGATTGGGGCGATTTTGCATAGTGCGCCGAAGCCGCTGGAGCATGCGGGGCTGGAGCGGATTGTGCGGCGGTGTTTAGATAAGGATCCGGACCGGCGGTGGCAGAATGCTCGGGATTTGATGATGGAGTTGGAGGAGGCCGGGGCTGGGCCGGCGGTGGTGGCTCCGGCGAAGGCGCGCGGATTCCGTTATGAGTGGGTGGCGATTCCGGTGCTGCTGGCGGTGATTGCGGCGATGGCTTTCGCATGGCCTCGGGGCAAGGCGGTGGAGCTGCCGAAGTTGAAGGTTCAGATTGGGGATTCGTCGATTGCGGTGATTTCGCCGGATGGGCGACAGGTGGTGATGGAGACACCGGATGAGTTGGTGGTCCAGTCGCTAGATACGCTGGCTTCGCATGCGCTGAAGGGGAAAGGAATCTTTATTGGGGCGTTCTGGTCGCCGGACAGCAAGCAGGTGGGATTCTTCGATGTCAGCACGCGAATGCTGAAAGGGATCGATGTGGCGAGCGGGGCGATTGTGAATCTCTGCGAAGCTTCCCAGGCCCCGCGGGGTGGGAGTTGGAACGAGAATGGGACGATCCTGTTTGCTTCAAATAGTGGAAAGGGGATTTGGCGGGTAGCGGAGAATGGCGGGACGCCAGTTGCGGTCACGGCACCGGAAAAAGACAGTAGCGATACCTATCCATCGTTCCTGCCAGATGGCAAGCATTTTTTATTCGTCAGACGCAATCTGTCAACACGCAGTTCTGCCATCTTCGCGGGGTCGTTGGATTCGAAGGACGTCCATCGGATTGTGGATAGCACAGGCAACGGGTTGTATGCTTCACCCGGGTATCTTTTGCATATGCGCGGGACAACGCTTCTTATGCAGAAGTTCGATGTTGAGCGGCTAGAGGTTCACGGCGAGGCGACACCCATTGCAGAGGACATTCGCGCGAGCGTAAATTCGCAGGCAGGCAACTTTTCTGTTTCGAGAAATGGCTTGCTGACCTACTCGCAGGGGGGATTTGGGCGGAATCAGCTAGTGATATACGGCCGCGATGGAAAATTGCAGCGCGTGGTAGACGACACGAATTACTCTTCGGACCCGTCCATTTCGCCTGAAGGAAAAAGGGTGGCAGTGACGCGGATGAACTCCAAGACCGCGGAAATGGATGCGTGGGTATTGGACCTGGAACGGGGGAGCGCGGCGCGCATCACAACCACGAGGGGAGCCTCTCAACCGGCATGGACACCGGATGGAAAACGGTTTGCCGTTGTGTCGCGTGGACGGTTTCGGGAGGTTTCCTTAGCGGACGGCAAAGAGACGGAGTTCGGGGAGGGCGACGGGTCGGGCACCTATTCGCCGGATGGCAAGACGTTCTTATATCCGGAGCGGCGGTTTTTCGACGCGCACCACAAGATGTTTTTGCGACATTTAGCGGAGGGGACCACGGAGGTTTTTCTGGAGAGTGCTGGCTCTCTGGATCAGCCGAAGTTTTCTCCAGACGGGCGTTGGGTGGCGTATGTTTCCGGGGAGTCGGGGCGTACGGAAGTGGTGGTGCAATCGGTGGCCGCGGGCAAGGAGAAGTATCAGGTTTCGACCGAGGGCGGAGCGCAGCCGGTCTGGCGGCGAGATGGGAGAGAGCTGTTTTATCAGTCGAACAAGCGGGAGTTGATGGCGGTGCCGGTGCGGGTTGGGGCGGGTTTTGAGGCGGGCAAGCCACAGGTGCTGTTCCCCATCCGCTCGTTTGGGATTTTGAGTGCACGGTCGCACTTTGATGTGTCGGCGGATGGGCAGCGTTTTGTAGTTATGGAACAGTTGGAGAAGGCGCCGGCGCAGCCTGTGATTTTGATGCAGAACTGGTTGCCGGGAGCGAAGTAGGGTGTGCGAGTGAAGAAGGACTTTTCCAAGAAGGTTGAGATGCCACCTGTGCTTCGGGCGATGCAGGCTCGGGCGGAGGAGACCGGCATGAATCAATTGACCATGGCACAGATCGATGAAATAATTGCTGAGGTGCGTAGGGAGCATCGGGTGGTGGATGATTAGTTTGTGCACAGGCGAATCGCCTAATGTCACATAGTTTTTGGGCGTAGGAGAAGATACTCCTGGTGTCCTGAGATTTTTGAAGAATTGGGAAGCCGCGTCTGCGAGGGTGAGATGACTTTGAAGTTAGTCAGGGCAGGCGAATCGCCCGCCTCACCCTTGCAAACACCGCAGTATCTTGTTTAGCGTCGACGATTCACCAGTGCAAATGGACAGCGGATGTCTACCAGGGGCTACACCTGCTAAAATCGGCGTTTCATGTTCGATAAAGTTTTAGTTGCCAATCGGGGTGAGATTGCGGTGCGCGTGATTCGCGGGCTGCGTGAGTTGGGCGTGCGGAGTGTGGCGGTTTATTCCGATGCGGATCGGGATTCGCTGGCCGTGCGGATGGCCGATGAGGCTGTGCACCTGGGCGCGGCGCCATCGTTCGACAGCTATCTGCGCATGGACAAGATCATCGCGGCGGCCGTGCGATTGGGCGCACAGGGGATTCATCCGGGCTACGGATTCCTCAGTGAAAACGCCGACTTCGCCGATGCGTGCACGGCGGCGGGGGTGAAGTTCATCGGTCCTCCGGCGGATGCGATTCGCAAGTTGGGGTCGAAGACTTCGGCGCGGCGACTGGCCATTGCGGCGGGTGCACCGGTGGTGCCGGGCACGGAAGACGCCGTCACCGATATCAACGAGGCGCGGCGCATTGCGCATGAGATTGGCTTCCCGGTGCTGATCAAAGCGGCGGCGGGCGGCGGCGGCAAGGGCATGCGGCGAGTGAACTCCGAGGAGGCGTTAGAGGCGGCGTTGCGCGAAGCGGCGAGCGAGGCCGAGCGGTCGTTCAAATCTAGCGATGTATATATTGAGAAGGTCGTGGTGGAGCCGCGGCACATTGAGATTCAGTTGATTGGCGATGAGCACGGCACGCTGGTCCACTTGGGCGAGCGCGAATGCTCTGTGCAGCGGCGGCATCAGAAGGTGATCGAGGAGTGTCCGTCTCCGTTGGTCGCCGCGCATCCGGAGATGCGGGCGGCGATGGGCGAGGCGGCGCTGCGCGTGGCGCGGGCGTCGGGCTACTACAACGCGGGGACGGCGGAGTTTCTTGTCGACGCGAAGCGGAATTTCTATTTCCTGGAAATGAACACGCGGCTGCAGGTGGAGCATCCGGTGACGGAGCTGGTGACTAGCCTGGATCTGGTGCATCTGCAATTGCAGATCGCGTGTGGGGAGCGACTGCCGTTCAAGCAGGAAGACGTGACGTGGCGCGGGTCGGCGATTGAGGCGCGCATTTATGCGGAGGATCCGGCGAACGACTATCTGCCATCGCCGGGCAAGATTTCGCAACTGGCGTTTCCCAGCGGACCGGGGATACGGCTCGATTCCGGCATCCACGAAGGCTGTACCGTGCCGATGGAATACGATCCGCTGCTGGCCAAGTTGAGCGTGTGGGCGGGGTCGCGCGAGGTTGCGATTGAACGCATGCAGCGGGCGCTGGGCGAGTGCACGGTGATGGGCATCCGCACGAACATTGAGTTTTTCAAGCATATGCTGCGCGATGAGAAGTTCCGCGCGGGCGCGCTGCATACCGGATTTCTTGAGATGTTCCAGTGGCGCGAATCGAAGCCGGACGACGCGGCGCTGGCGGCGGCTGTGGCGGCGGCGTTGCAGCGAAAAGTGCCCGTGGCCGAGAGCAGCGCGGCGCCGGCGCAATCGAACTGGAAGGCCGACGGCAGAAAGCGGTGGATGCGATGAAGCGGCAGATTGTATTCGGCGGCCAAGTGAAAGAGATCGAGCTTCCCGCGGACGCGAGCGTGCTGGAAGTGCAGCCGGGCGTGTTTTCCGTGCTGGTGGGCGAGCGCAGCTTCGAGGTACGCATTGGCGAAGGCCTGGAAGGTTTGCTGGCGGAAGTGAACGGCACGGCGTTTGAGATGCGGCTGTTCGATCCACGCGAAGCTTCATCGGCGGCGGGCGCGGCAGAACAATCGGGACGGCGCCACGTGAAGGCTCCGATGCCCGGCAAGGTGATCCGGCTGCTGGTGGCCGAGGGCGATTCGGTGGCTCCGGGGCAAGGCCTCGTGGTAATGGAAGCGATGAAAATGCAGAACGAATTGAAGTCTCCGAAGACGGGTAGGGTGACGAAGATCGCTACTGCGGCCGGCGCCACGGTTGCGGCGGGAGAAGTACTGGTTACACTGGAATAAGCATGCCAGATTCTGATTGCCCCAAGTGCGGTGGAACCGGTTTTATTGTGGCGGAGCGCGGCGGCCTGACGGGCGCTGAACGCTGCGACTGCGGCTACTCTTCGCGCAAGCAGCGCATTGAGGACAGCTCAAACATTCCGCCTTTGTACCAGAACGCCTCGGTTGAAAATTTTCTGCTGCCTACCGATAACCCCGGCGCGATGCGTGCGCTGCAAAGCGTGATGCTGCAGGTGCGGAGGTATGCGAACGATTATCCAGGGACCGATAAGCCGGGGCTTTTGCTGATCGGCGATCCGGGTGTGGGCAAGACGCACTTGGCGGTGGCGGCGCTGCGCATACTGATGTCGCGCGGGTTTGAGGGCGTGTTTACCGATTACCAGAATTTGTTGGACCGGATACGGTCGGGGTACGATCCTTCTTCGGGCGCTAGCGATCGCGAGGCTTATCGCACAGCGCTGGAGGCAGAGGTTTTGCTGCTCGACGACTTAGGCGCGCATCGCATTACGGATTGGGTGGAAGATACGGTGACGAGCATCATCACCTACCGCTGCAATAACCGCAAGCCGCTGATTGCGACTACGAACCTGCCGGATCCGGAGGCGGGTAGTCCCATCATGGAGCGGACTGGCGGCGGGTCAGGGAAGGTGGAGTATCGCAGGACGCTGGCGGAATTGATTGGCATGCGGGCGCGGTCTCGTTTGTTTGAGATGTGCCGCGTGATCCGCATGCCGCAGGTGGAAGATTTCCGGATGCGGAAGAGCCGGGTGTGATCCGGATCCGCTCCAGGCGTGTCGTGTGGGGACAGCCCGCACCGTCCCTGCGCTTGGGCTTGGGACGGCGCGCACTGTCCCCGGAGCAGTGGCGTAGTTTGGACTATTTCGCTTCGGCCGGCATGGGCATCGGTTCGTCGCCGCTGGGGCCGTAGATGCCGGGAACTTTCACACCCATGGGACGCAAATACACAGAGAGCTGGCCTCGGTGGTGGATGGCGTGATTGGCCGCCAGATTGAGATAGACGACGGCAGGGACATTCATGAAGCCGAAGAAGTCGATGACCTTGGCGCAGGCGGCGGCATCCATGGCGCGGACACGGGCGAGGGCTTTGGGGTGCTCTTCATTGTAGAAGGCCAGCACATCTGCCGCGGTCTTGATGTTTTCGGGCATTTTACCGCCAGGACCAAAGGCGCCATCGGCGATGCAGTTGAAGAACCACACTTCCGTGGAAGCGGTGTGCCAGCAGAGCTCCAAAGCAGCCATGGATTTTTCATGCGGGCGGTACTCTTCCTGTCCTGCCGGAACTGCGGCGAGCACTTTGGCGGTCGTCTTTGCTTCATTCTCAATGGAGTGAGAAAGGAATTGAACAGCCCCTTGGGCCATTTCAGGTGTCATGATTGTTCCCCTTAAATTTAGATCTATTTGCCTCTCAAATCGTAGCAAACCAGGCGGGGCGATGCGCCGTTCAGCGCGTCGCGTGAATTCTGCGTAATGTAGAGTAGGCCGTGGCTGAGCACGGGCAGATTCCAGGTTTCGCGGGCTGCAAACAGCCACGCGCGGTTCAGTTCCTTCATCCCCTTCGGCGTCAGGTCAAGCCACATGAGGTGGCCGAATTCTCCGATGGTAAGAAACTTGCCATCGACGGAGAGCAGGTTGCCGCGGAACGGGCTCAGCTTCTGGGTGCGTTTTGTGCCGCTCACTTCGAAGGTCTCGTCCCATTCGTGGACGACGCGCCACATCTCCTTGCCGGTTTTGAACTCCACGCAAACCAGCGAGGCATCCGGTTCGTTGCGGCCTTCGAAGCCGTATAGGTAACCGTCTTTGTAGATGGGCGTACTGAAGTGCATGCCAAAATCGGCTTTTCGCCACACTTCTTTGGGCTTGAAATCGGGCGTTATTTCCAGTAACACGCCGCCGGTTTTGTAACTGGCCGAGATAAAGACAAAGTTGTCGACAATTACCGGCGAGGATGCATTTACCGACTCATAGCTTTTGCTGCGCCAGGGGAATGTGAAGTCGACGGCGCCGGTAGCAGGATCGATGCAGAGCAGCCCGCCGGTGGGAGGATTGCTTTCGCCGCCGGCGAGAACGAAGATGCGGCGCTTGCCGTGAACGGTGGCCGGGGTGGGAGAAGCATAGCTGGGGCCCCATTCCTTGCCTGCGGTCCAAACCGTTTTTCCGGTGAGTTTATCGAACGCGGCGACGGTTGGACCGCCGGGCGCGCCCACATTGACGATCAGCAGATTGCCTTCGATGAGCGGGGTGTTGGCGGTGCCGAAGAAATCCTGAGGCACTTTGAATTCCGCGGCGACATCACGCTTCCAGATGACTTCGCCGGATTTCAGGTTGAGGCAGTGCAGTTTCGATTCGGCGCCATAGGTGTAGACGCGGCCGTCATCAATCACCGGGCTGGAGCGCGGACCGTTGTTGTAACCGTAGCGATCTTCGAATTTGGTCTGGTAGGCGAACTGCCAGTTGCGGTCACCGTTGCGCGGGTTCATGTTTTCCACCCGCTCGAGGTTGCCCACGCGGTGCATGAATACAAGATGCGAACCGCTGATGGCGGGCGAGCTGTAGCCGGTGCCCTTGGTCATCTCCCAAACCAGTGACGGACCGGCTTTCGGCCACTGGTGCAGCAGTTTGGTTTCGCTGGAAGTGCCGTTGTGATTGGGCCCAAGAAAGCTGGCCCAATCATGCGTCACTGCGTCTTTCGCCAATGGTTGAGGCTCGCGATGAAACCGCACATCAGGGTTGACTGCGAAAAAAAGCGAGACGATAAGATGGATGGGAGTCACTTTGCAAAGTATATGTGATCCGCAGCCTCAGCTCAATTACTTCAGCTCCGTGGAATTCGGCGCTTCGAGGGGTGAAGTTGGCGCCTGCAATTCCAGAGGAATTTCGATGAAAGCGAATTTCTCGTTTTCCGGATCGCCGCCTCCCGACACTTTCAGTTTGTAAATTCCCATCGGCGCATCGAATACAATTCTTCCGGCATCGGTAGCGGCCGGGGCCAGGCGGCGCAGGATGGGAAGCCACTCTGGCACGCCCTTGACTTCCTGAATTTCATAGAATTCCTTGTCCTGCTTGTCGACCAGGATGCCGAGCGGGGAGCCGGCATCCGCGCCACCACTATTTGTGATGCTAAGGCGAATAACCAGGAACCGTTCCTTGGGAATCATTTTTTGAGAATCTGAGCCGATGTCGGTTTTCCACTCGGCATCGGTTACAGTATAGATCAGTGGACCAACACTGACCTGCTCGCCCATTCGACGGGAAGCGATAATCTTTTCATTCCCTCCACACGACCCTAGAAGGGCCAGACATAGCAGGGAAGCGGGAAGAAGTAAGTTAGTTTTCACGAGGCACCTCATTTCTTATAACCTAACAGTACAGGCCATGGCAATCAAACAATTGTTAATCGTACTGCTTCTCGTCTCTCCGGGAAGCATCTTCGCACAAGGAGAGCATCCCATCACCAAGCGCAAGTACGCGCAGGTAATGGGCTTCGGAGGTGCACCGTGGCTAGAGCGAAGCGAACGCGAAGAGGAGGAGAACCCCGACAAAGCGATCCAGACGCTGGACTTGAAGCCAGGCATGACGGTGGCCGATGTCGGCGCAGGCAGCGGTTATTTCTCTATCCGCATGGCGAAGCTGGTAGCGCCAGGCGGGCGCGTCTATGCCTCGGACATTCAGCAGCCGATGCTTGACCTGATGAAAAGACGGATGCGCGACGAACACGTCACGAATGTCGAACTGGTTCGTGGAACCTACACCGACCCGATGCTTCCCGCGGGAAAAATGGACTTGATCATCCTGGTGGACGTGTATCATGAGTTTTCAGAGCCGCAAGCGATGCTACGTAAGATGAAAGAGGCGCTGGCACCCACAGGCCGACTGGTGTTGCTGGAATACCGCAAGGAAGATCCGGCGGTTCCCATCAGGCCAGAGCACAAGATGAGCGTGGCCGAGGTGCGGACGGAACTCGAGGCCGAGGGCTTCCACCTGGACAAGATCAGCGAAGTATTGCCGCGGCAACATATCTTCTTCTTTAAGAAGTAGGCAGGAATCATGAAAGGCAGTTATTCTCCATCCGAACATGTTGCATTGACCGACGCTTCGACAGGAGTGCGCATTCATCAGCTTACGTCGCATCCATCGATCAACCATGCGACTTACTTTTTGCAGAGTTCGTTTTCGCCTGACGGGAAGACGGCGCTGTTCATTTCTTATCGCAGCGGAAGCGCGCAACTCTACACGATTTCGCCATTTCCTGACGGCGTCATCCGGCAGTTGACCGATGGACCGGCGATCCATCCTTTCTCACCGGCGTTCGCGCCTGACGGACAGAGGTTGTATTTCGTTCGAGGCGGCAGCATCTGGTCAATCTCGTTGGCGGATCTGGAGGAGAGGCTGGTAGTCGACTTTGCCGGCAGCCAGTTGGGCGAATGCTCGTTGTCGGCTAGCGGCGAATGGCTTGTGGCGGCCATCCGGATAGGACAGCAGGCCGGGCTCGCCGTGGGGCGAGCGGATGGCAGCGAGTGGAACGTGATTCCTTTTCCGCGCACAGTGATCCATCCGCAGTTTCATCCGCTCGACGATGACTGGATCGAGTTTTCAGGCGATCCCGCGCCGCGTATGCATCGCGTGCGGTGCGATGGGTCGGGCATGGAATGCCTGTACCAGCACGGCAATGACGAGTTCGTGGTGCATGAGACGTTTCTTGGTTCCACCGGCGATCTGGTGTACACCGTGTGGCCGCGGGAACTGCGCAGGATGAACTGGACCACGAGAGAGCACAAGGTGATCGCGAACTTTAATGCCTGGCACATCACGCCGAATCGGGCTGGAACGAAGATTCTCTGCGACACGAATCATCCGGATCTGGGAATTTTTCTGCTTGACGCCGTCAGCGGCGAGGGCAAGCAGGTTTGTCTTTCCGGATCGAGCAATGCAGGCAGCCAGTGGCGGACCAGCCGGTATGCGCTGGCGGCGGATTTCGAGGCAGCGCGGAGTGCAGCCGCCGCGTCTGGGACGTTGAGTTGGATGGAGGCCTCGACTGACACGGTGTATGGACCGCAGTGGACACACCCGCATCCCTCGTTTTCACGGGATGAGCGGATTGCTGTGTTCGCCAGTGACCGTAGTGGGCATCCGCAGGTTTATGCAGCTGAGATTGGGGGGTGAACGGAGAGGCTTAGTGAGCTCCGGAAGGCCGAGTGCCACTCGGTGAGCAGATTACCCATCGAATGCTTTTGAGTTAGTATTCGCAAAGGCGAATCCTCCTTCGCCAGGGCTTCCTCCTTCGCTAAAGCTTCGGCGGACAAGGCGTCGGACAGGTCGCCTGCGCCACCCACGGACATCCAGTGTGTCCAAGGGTGAGGCTGGCAATTCTCCTGCTCGTTTTAGACCTGGCTCTTTGGATTAAAATACTCCCTTCAGGACCTCAAATTCCTTTCCGAAGCCCTCGATGATTTTTTCCGCTTCCGCGGCCAGGCCGAGCCCTTCGAGCAGCGACAGCACTTCCTCCGATCCGGCAGCGGCGGGCTCAGGCATGGTGGCGATCCCCATTTTTTTGACAATCAAATCGGAAACATGCACCACGCGGCTTAGCGTAAGCCCTTTGGTTGTATCCTCCGGGGAATCGTCGGGGTGATGATGATATTTGACCGCCGTTTGAATCTCTGGGGGGAGGTTCCATTTCAGCAGCGTCGCCGCGGAAAATTCGGCATGGGTGAGGCCGAGAACAGAGAGCTCGCAGTTTTCTAAAGTCCTGAATTCCGGAACCAGCGTCGTTGAGTTCATCAGTTCCTGCACTTCCAGATATTGCGGAGACAAACTAAGCGCGATCACCAGCAATCCGATGTCGTGCAATAGGCCGGCGACAAATGCGCCTTCGCCGTAATTGGCAGTGGCATATTGAACAATAATATCGGCCATGATTCCCGTGGCTGCAGAATGATGGTTAAAGCGCGCGGTAGACCAGCCCTTTGGCGTGCGCAGTTGTGTCCACATGCGGCACACAGAAATACCCAGTACCGTGTTGCGCAGTTTGACCAGTCCGAGAATCGCGATGGCGTGACGCACGCCGCTTACCGTGCCCCGCCGGCCAAATGCCGCCGAGTTGACAAGGCGCATGACGTGGCCGGTCATGACTGCGTCCTTCTCAATCCATTCGGCGAGTTCGGCAACGCTCACGTCCTCATTCGCCAGGCTGGCCATTAGCTTGTTGAGAATCGGCGAGAACGGCGGGAGTTGCGTCAGGCTTTGAATCCCTTTTTCTAAAAACGCGGCTGAGTCAATCGTAGTTGCGTGCACACTATCCTTTTCGACGAAATTACGAAAAGTTTTAAAGCAGGTTAAGATGAGACTTGCACCCAAGCGCTATGGAAACCACACCTGCCATTGCTGTGAGCGACTTACGGAAAGTTTACGGTGACAAAGCCGCGGTGGATGGCTTGTCCCTGACGGTTCCGCGAGGATGCTTCTTCGGCTTTCTCGGCCCCAACGGAGCGGGCAAGACCACCACCATCAAGATGTTGATGGGATTGGCCACGCCCACCTCTGGCAGCATCGAACTGCTGGGGCTGCCGATGCCCACTGAAGCGTTGCGCATCCGCCAGAACATCGGCCTGGTACCTGATGAAACGCTGCTCTTCTATCATCTGACCGGCGGCGAATTCCTGGAGTTCGTAGGACGCATGTACGGGCTGCCGGTGGCCGTAGCGCGCGAGCGTTCGCGCGAGTTGCTGGTACTGTTTGAGATGGACGGCCATGGCCGCAAGCTGATCACGGAATATTCCAAGGGGATGAGGAAGCGCGTGGCCATGGCTGCGTCTCTGATTCACCGTCCGCAACTGTTCCTGATGGACGAACCGTTTGAAGGCGTGGATGCGGTGGGGGCGCGGCTGATGAAGGACCTGCTGCTAGACCAGGTGCGCAATGGGGCTACGATCTTTCTTACGTCACACGTACTCGAGGTAGTAGAGCGATTGTGCGACCGCGTGGCGATCATCGATCACGGCAAGATTGTAATGAATGAGGCGATGGCCGACTTGAACCACGAATCGGGCGGGCTGGAAGAGACCTTCGTTCGCATTGTGGGCGGGGCACGCTCGCCGGAAGCGCTGGACTGGTTGTAATCAACATGAACTCGCAAGCACTGGCGATACTGTGGGCGCAGTGGCGCAGCACCTTTAACTTCACGGCCAAGGCAACCAAGGGTGGCCTGATTTTCACGGCCATCATCAGCGTGCTGTGGTACGGGGGTTGCGTGGCGGGCGCGGTGGCAACCGGCTTTCTGATGGCGAGCACCAAGAGCACGCCTCTGCTGGAAAAAGGGCTGCCGCACGCGCTGTTTCTTTCGTTTTTGTACTGGCAGTTGTTCCCTGTGCTGATGGCTTCGAGCGGCGCTTTTCTCGACGTGCGAAGGCTGCAGGTCTACCCGATTCCGCAGGCGCAGTTGTTCCGGCTGGAGACGATGCTGCGTATCTCCGTAGCGGTGGAAGTGGTGATCCTGACACTGGGCGCGGCCATCGGGCGGCTGTTCAACCGCGAGGCCAGCGTGCAGGGCTCGCTGGCGCTGTTGGTTTTCCTGCTATTCAATCTGTTCCTTTCCACCGGCATGAAGCAGGTGCTGGGGCGCCTGCTGGAAAAGAAGTACGCACGGGAGTTGCTGTTGGTGAGTCTGCTGATGCTGGGCATGCTGCCCCAGTTCCTGCTGATGATGGGCCCGCCCAAGGCATTGATCGCGTTTTTCAAATCGCCGCCGGCTGTGCTGGGGATGCTGCCGTGGAACCTGACGGCGCAAATTGTCTTCCGCGAATCGACCGTTGTGACGTGGGCGGTGCTGATCGGGTTTACCGTGGCCGCGTACTTGTTCGGGCGGTGGCAGTTTGAACTGTGCCTGAACTTCGACGTTGAGGCCGCGCGCGCCGAAACACGCAATGTGAGCAATGAAGTTTCCAGCTCCGCCGACAGGTGGTTCCGGTTACCTACCCGGCTGCTGCCGGATCCGATGGGAGTAATTGTGGAAATGGAATTGCGGTTTCTTTCACGCTCGCCGCGCTTCCGGCTGATGCTTTTAATGGGCTGCGTGCTGGGGCAACTGCTGTGGCTGCCACAGGCGGTTGGACGGCATGCTTCGCCAACTTCGATGGTTGGCTCCAATTACCTGACGTTTTGCGCCATGTATGCGCTGCTGGTACTGGGCGACAATCTGTTTTGGAATTCGTTCGGCTTCGACCGTTCTGGAACGCAGTTGTTCTTTGTGACGCCCGTGAAATTTCAGCATGTGTTGTTTGCCAAGAATATCATTGCGCTGATCTTCATCACGCTGCAAATGTGCTTTGTGACGGTGGTGTGCTTTGTGTTCCGCATTCCGATTCCGATTGCGAAAGTGGGCGAGGCGTTCGCCGTGGTGTACACGTTTTCGCTGTTCCTGATGGCTCTGGGAAACCTTGGCAGCGTGTATCAGCCGCGCGCGGTGAATCCGGCGCAGGCTTGGCGCAACTCGGCCTCGGCAAGAATGCAGGCGTCGTTGATGCTGGTGTACCCGTTTTTACTGCTTCCGATCCTTCTTGCCTATGGAGCGCGCTATGCGTTTGAGAGCGAACTGGCCTTTTACGGCGTGCTGTTTGTTGACGTGTTGATTGCGATCGGGGTCTATTGGGTGGCTTTGGATTCGGCAGTGGAGATGGCGGCGGAGAAGAAAGAACAGATGCTGACGGCGCTGGGCCAGGGGGATGGGCCGGTGATGTCGTCGTAGGGGGAGGAGGCCGAATGGATGAAGCAAAACTCCGCGCCTGGCGGGCGCATAAACAAGGGCTGGATGGATCGCTGCAAGGCAGATCGGCGGCTGAGATTCTGCAGCTAACAGGCTGGGCACGGTCAGTGGCGGGCGTTGGACCTTACTTGACGATCCAATCGCGCGGCGGAGCTTCGCGCAAAGAGATTGACGCGGCTTTGGCCAAGGCCGAGATTCACGAACTGCCCAGTGCGCGCGGCTGCACCTACGTGGTGGGCGCGGCCGATTACGCATTGGCACTGAAGGTGAGCCAGGGCTTCGCCGATGAGTCGGCAATGAAAGTGGCGCGCAAGTTGGGCGTGACCGATAAAGAGGTTGCAACGCTGCGCGAAAAGGTTTGCTCGGCGCTCGAAAAAGGCCCCATGATGCCCGATGAGTTAAAGCAGGCGGTGGGCAATGCCTCGCGCAACCTGGGCGAGGAGGGCAAGAAGAAAGGCATCACGACCACGCTGCCGCTGGCGCTGGGGTTCCTGCAATCGTCGGGCGAGATACGGCGTCTTCCTGTGGATGGCCGGCTTGATCAGCAGCGCTACAAGTACACATTGTGGAAGCCGAATCCACTGGCGAAGTTCTCGTTATCGCAGGAGGAAGCCTTCACAGAGCTGGCTCGCAAATTCTTTCAGTGGATCGGCCCGGCGACTCCGGCGGAGTTTCAGTGGTTTTCCGGCCTGGGCGTGAAGACGAGCAAAGATGCGATGGCTCCCTTGAAACTGGTGCCGCTGGAAGGCGACCTGCTGATGTTCGAAGAGGACCGGGCGGCGTTCGAGAAGTTCAAGACGCCGGCGAAGCCGCGGTTCGTACTGGTGAGCAGTCTGGATGGGTTGAACCAGTTGCGGCGCGACATCAAGAGCCTGCTGGATCCTGCCGACTATGAGAAACCGGTGGCGGGCGATAAAGAGAACAAGGCGGGCGCAGCGCTGATCGATCTGCCCAGCCATGCGATCTTTGACCGCGGCCGTTTGATTGGCCTGTGGGAATACGATACGGTAACGGAAACAATTGCCTGGATGTCTTTCATCGCACCTGACAAGGCGTTGAAACAGGCCGTCGGCGATATGGAGAAATTCGTGAAAGAAGAGTTAGGCGATGCGCGGTCATTCAGCTTGGACAGCCCGAAGAGCCGCGCGCCGAAGATTGAGCGCATCCGCGCGATGCAAGCGGGCGGTAAATGATCTCCTGTAAAAATCTTTGCAAGACGTTTGGGGAATTCAAGGCCGTTGATGACATCACCATCGAAGTGAAGGCCGGTGAGATCTGCGCGTTTTTGGGGCCCAATGGCGCGGGGAAATCGACCACCGTCAAGATGCTGACCGGCCTGCTGAGGCCATCATCGGGACAGGCCATGGTTGCCGGTTTTGACGTGGCGCGCCAATCGATGGAACTGCGGCGCGCGATCGGTGTTCTGCCGGAAGACCTGGGATTGTTCGATTCATTGACGGTGCAGGAGCATCTGCTGATGTCGGGGCCGATCTATGGTTTGTCCACGGCGGAAACGAAGCGGCGCACGGAGCAGTTGCTTGAGGCGCTGGGACTACAACATGGCCGCAACACCTTCGCCAACCAGTGCTCGCACGGCATGCGCAAGAAGACTTGCCTGGCGATGGCTCTGCTGCATGACCCGCAGGTGCTGTTTCTGGACGAGCCGTTTGAAGGCATCGACCCGGTGACATCGAAGACGATCCGCGATTTGCTGACCCTGCTCGCTGCGCGCGGGAAGACCATTTTTCTGACCTCGCACATTCTGACCATTGTGGAGAAGCTGGCAACACAAATCGATATGATTCGCGCCGGCAAAATCGTGTGGACGTCGGCAGCGGATGCCTTGCCGCAATCGTTGGAAGATCATTACTTCGATTTAGTGGAAGCACCGCCCGTGTTGGAGTTGGAATGGCTGGGATCGCAGAAATCCTAGTCGCGCTTTCGCGCGCAGTCTGGCGGGAACTCAGCTCGCTCAATTCGATTACCGGCAATAATTTCTTTTTGGTTTGCCTGCTGCTGATGATGCAGCCACAGAGCGTATACTTCCTGATTTTGCTGTTGGGCGTGCTGCTGCTGTTTCCGCTGAGTTCGGACCCAATGAGCAAGATACCGCCGTCGCGGCTGGCACTGTGGCCGCTGAGCGGCAGACAGATGATGCTGTTGCGCGTTGCCAGTTTCTGGTTGAGCCCGGTGGTGTGGATCGCAGCGGCGATTATCCTCTGGGCGGGGCGGGCGATGCTGGGCATGCAGTTTTTTCTGATTGCAGCGGTGTATCATGCGACGAGCATTGGGGTGGCGGCGCTGCTGGCGCGGGCGCCTGGCGCAAACGTGATGCTGCACCTGCCACCTGTCCCCACGCATCTGGGACGGCTGGTACAGAAGAACATTCGTGAAAGTTTGAGCATGCTAGACCCGTATCTGGCGCTTTTGCTGGCCGTGAGCGGAACGATCTTTCGCATCGCGAGACCGAACGCGGAGCCTGACGCGTTTCTTGGCGTAATGATCCTGACGGTGATTGCGATGAGCACTTACGGACAGTGCCTGTTTGCGCTGGATTCGGGTTCGGGTTTCACGCGCTACAAGCTGATGCCGTTGCATGGTTGGCAAATTGTCGCAGCCAAGAATGTGGCGTTTATGTTGGTGCTGTTTCCGATGGTGCTGCCTCTTGCGCCGCTGGCCGGCATGGCCGCAGGGATGGCCGCGCTGGCCGTGGGGAACCACGCTTCGGTTTTGCATCGCAGGCCGCAGCCGCGGTGGCGCTTCACGGGCGGGGCGAATATCGAAACCGGCGCGCTGCAAGTGTTCTGCCTGGTGAGCGCGGGCGTGACAACGTATCGGGTTAACGGTGCGTTTGTACTGTTGAGCGCAGTGGCATTGGTTGGGTCGATCTGGTATTACGGCCGCCGATTTGACCGCCTGCGATGAAAATCTGATAAAGTCTTACCCTGGAGGCTTTACCTTTGAGAAGAGCATTGCTGGCGTTGCTTGTGGTTTCGTGCGCATTTGCACAGAAGGATTGGCGCGTGGCCGAAGGGCCGGTGAAGATCTATAACACTGCGAAACAGAAGTTGATGGATGGCAAGCCGATCATTGGCGTCACCATCACATCACCCGACCCCAATGTCTATTGCGCGGCGGCCAATGCAGGCTTCGATTACACCTGGATCGAGATGCAACATAGCCCGCTGACCTATTCCGACGTGGCCAAACTGATCTGGGCCTGCCGCGGCGCATCGGCCATGCCGTTCATCCGCGTGCCTGATGCGACGGAAGGCGACATTCAAAAAGCGACCGACATGGGCGCGCTGGGCATCATCGTCCCCACTGTCGACACCGTGGAAAAAGCAGAGAACGCGGTGAAGTGGGCGAAGTATCCGCCGTTGGGGCGGCGCAGCATGGGTATGGGTCAGTATCGCGAGCTGTTCGGACCTGACTACCGCCAGACCATCAACGACAACATGGTGGTGGTGATCATGATTGAAACTCCGCTGGGCGTGGCCAATGCCAAAGAGATCGCCGCGGTGCCGGGCATCGATGTGATCTTCGCCGCCAGCACCGATCTTTCGAACTTCTCTGGCACCAAGCAGGGCGATAAGAAATACGAAGAGATGGTGACGAAGATCAAGGACGAGACCTTGAAGAAGAATATCCGGTTGGGCGGCCCGCTGGCGTGGACGGATCGTCCGGGTTTCACGTTCTTCCAGGCTGGCGCGGAAGTTTCGTTCATCAAGATGGCCGCGCCTATTGTGCTGGGCAAAGAGGTGACTGTTCCCGCGCCGGCGAAGAAGAAGGGAAAGGGCGTGGCGGAGTTGGAAGGACAGGAGAAGTAGAGCGGGTATCGATAGGGCCTCTGCAAAATCCGCACATGGAAGCAGAGTCTGCTGGGAAGGCCGCGATGGGGAGAAAGTTAGTCCCAGAAGGCAGATTACCAATCGGCCGCAGATTGCCAATCTGCCCCACAAAACTACATTCCTGAGTGGATGCGGGGACCCTTCTCCTGACGGGCGAGGATCTCCGCTTCCGCAGCCAGCATGTGATACCACCGCGCATCGACCTTCGGCTTTGGCGCGATCTTATAGGCCAGCTTGAGAAACACCTTGTAGTGCGTCAGCTCCGACGCGAACAACCCCTTATAAAAAACTGCCAGCTCTTCGTCTTTCGTAGAAGCCACCGAGAGAATCGCAAAGCGTTCGCACGAGCGCAATTCAATCAGCGCGGAAACAAACAAGCGGTCCAATACTTCGGGCGCTTCGCCGCGACGCACCAACTGACGAAGAGAATTTGCATAATCGCTTTTGTGTCCGCGGGCCAGGCGGCCGCCGCGTTTGAACAGCATGCGCGTCACCTGCGCCAGATGCGCGGCTTCGTCTTTCGCCACGCTGGTCATGGTTTCCACCCAGCCGGGCAGCCACTCATCGGGCCAGCGCGTCATCAATTCCATGGCGTTGTTGGCGGCCTTCTTTTCCAGGAACGCGTGGTCGATCAGCAGTTCCACCGGCTGCTTCAAAACCTCTTCGCCCCATTCGAGCGGTGTGCGCGAATGGAGCGGCAGGCCTTTGATTTTTTCGAAGGCTGAGGTTACAGTTTCCACGGCGCCCGCATGTTTCGCGACAGCAGCTTCGACGCATCTTTATCGTTCACGATGTGCTGCTTCACCGGATCCCATTGCAGCTTGCGCTCTGTCAGCATGGCGATCTGTCCAAGCCAGCCTGGCGTTGCCGAGCGGATGGCCACGCGCGCCGGCGTGAGCGTTTCCTTGCGGCTTCGCACGCTGGCAATGAACTCTTCGTAGTGGCCGGGGGATTTCGGAATCTGCACTTCGCTCTCTTTGATTTCCGATTTCAAAATCGCCTCTGAACTGGCCTCGAGGCCGCTGCGGTCGACCCACACCCAGCCCTCTTCGCCGATCCACTTGGTGCCGCTGCGGATTCCTTTGTGGCCGCCGGCGATGATCATCTCCATGCCATTCGCGTACTTCGCCGTGATTTTATATTTGGTGGCAGTGTTCCACAGCGCGTCTTTCGGCGGATACTCGCCGACACCTTCGATCTCAATGGGTCCGGTGCTATCGGCATCCATGCCCCAATGCGCAATGTCGACATGGTGGCCGATCCAATCCATCAACTGACCGCCGCCGAACGCCAGATTCCAGCGCCAGTTCTTGTGCACACGCGCTTCGCAGTAGGGGACAACGGGCGCGGGCCCAAGCCAGCGGTCGTAATCGAGTTCGGCCGGAGGCGCGGTGAATTCGGTCTTGTCCTTGGTCTTGGCGAAGTCCGTGTGGCCGCCTGGAAGGCCGACTTCCACGCGCGTGATCTTGCCGATGCGGCCGTTGCGCACCAGTTCCACAGCACGCCGGAAGTTTTCTTTCGACCGCTGCCAGCTGCCGGTCTGCCAGATGCGGTTGCCCTTGGCCACGGCGTTGACGATCATCAGTCCTTCGTGAAAGTTGTACGCGAGCGGCTTTTCGCCGTAGACATCTTTGCCGGCTTTGAGCGCGGCTACGGACACGAGGCCGTGCCAGTGATCGGGGCAGGCCATGCTGACCGCATCGATATCTTTGCGCGCCACCACTTCTTCAAACGAATGGTAGGTGACGCAATCGGTGTTGCCATACTTCTTATCGATCTTGGCCTTGGCTTCGGCGAGATGATTCTTATCGATGTCGCACACGGCGGCGTACTGCGCGGCGGGCACGCGGAGGAAGGCGTCGACGTGGCTGCCACCCATCCAGCCCACGCCGATGGTGGCGATACGCACGCGGTCGCTGGGCGGTACCGCGCCTTGCAGACCAAGCACCGATGACTTCACGATCATCGGGAAACCGGCGGCTGTGGCCGCATTTTTTAAGAAGGTTCTTCTGTTCGACATTTTGATTTCAGACCTAATGATCATGATATTACGGCGGGGTCAGGCCGCGCCGAGTTTTACCAACACCTTGGCAAGATTCTTGCCGCGACTCTGTGCCAGCAGATCGGCCAGCGTGTGGCGGTCCAGTTCATCGAGAAACGCTTCCAGCGCGCGGCGGAGATAAGGTTTGAGGTCGCAGACATCAATGATGGGGCAGGTGTTGGTTGCTTTGTCGAAGCATTCGACGAGGTTCAAGTTGGGTTCGACTTTGCGGATCACCTGCCCCAGCCGGATGTCAGCCGGGTCTTTGGCGAGGGAAACACCGCCGGTGCGGCCCGCGGTCACGTTCAGATATCCGGTCTTGTGCAGCGTGTGCACAACACGAACCAGGTGATGCTTGGAGATTCCATACGCACTGCTGATGGCCGCCGTTGAGACCTGTTTGCCCGGATTCGCGCCAACGTAAATCAAAGTGCGCAGGGCATAATCGGCATGTAAACTAATCTGCACTTAATTCGATTAAACCATGTTCGCCGCAGGCACGAACGCATCGGCCAAAATATCGTTCATCGCCATACCGGCGAGGAATAATTTCCTACGTAGCGACTGCACAATGGCAGGATCGCCGCAGACGAACCCGCGCCATCCGGCCAGTTTCTGGAAACGCTCGGCGATCAGGAGGTCGAGCGGGCCCGTGTAGTAATCACCCGACTCACTCGTCTCAAGCACGGAAGCGGTGTAGTTGATGGCAACGAGTTCTTGCAGCTCTTGCCGCAGATACAAATCGGCCGACCGCAATGCGCCGTGTATCAGATGGATCGGCCCGCTATGCCCGCGCTGCAGCGCATCGCGAACAATGCCGTACAGCGGCGCGAGGCCAGTGCCCGTGCCGATCAACAATAGCGGTTGCTGCTCGCGGCCTGGTGTGTAAAAGCACTCCCCGAACGGCCCCTGCAGGTGCACGCGATCGCCGGGCAGGGCGGCGTCAAACAGCCAGTTACTCATGAGTCCATCGCGCACTCGGCGCACATGCAATTCGATCTCCGCCTCTGTGTTCAGACTGGCGATGGAGTAGCTGCGTGCAAGGCCGTCCTCTCTCAGTAGCGAGACATATTGCCCGGGGCGGAATTCGAATGGAGCGAGGCAGGCGAGGCGCACGCGCATCACGTTGTGAGTGAGCTGTTGCATGGAAACTATCTCAGCCGCGACTCGCGTTCCGCTCCCGGCCACTTCTACAACAAGATCAGTCTCGGGCCGGCACTGGCAGGCGAGAAAGTACCCGCGGGCTTTCCACGAATCCTTCAAGCCTAGCTGCGCCTGCGCCGGCACCGCGCCCTCCACTCCGCGCAGCAAACACGATCCGCAACTGCCCGCTTTGCAGGCGTGCGGCACGGCAACGTCGTGCCGTAGCAGCCCATCGAGAACGCTCTCGCCGGGCTGCACCTCAACCGTTCGGCCTTTGTAACTAACAGCCGGCATTACCTGCCCAAAACGTCGTTACGTGTCGATTCGGCAATCGCGGCGACCTGCTGGATGAGGTTTTCGGCGACGCCCATCTCACGCAGGGTTGCGCCAAGAATTTCGATGATCGCATCCACATGAGAATCATTCAGCCCGCGCACAACCAGGTGCGCGTGGCCGTTGCGCATGTCTTTGCCAGAGTAGTTGTGAGGGCCGCCAAAGGCCATGCCCAAAAAGGCTTTCTGCTTGGCGCGCTGGCGATCCATGTCTACGCCATCGAAGAACTGGCTGACGCGCTCATCGGTGAGTACCTTGCGGTAGAAGTTATCTACCGCGGCTTCGACGGCCGCCTGGCCGCCCAGTTGTTCAAAGAGTGTTGGTGAAGGTGACGACATATTATGCATCTAGGATGCAGCATTTAAGCCCGAGTTGTCAAGCGCCTCGCGCGCAAGCTCTCCATGCTATATTGATGCAGGCACATCACTATGAAAGACGCAGATATTCCCCGGCCGTGCGCTTGCACAAGTGTAAGAAGAGTGGCTCGACTGTTGGCGCGAAACTACGATTCCGCGCTGGCCAGCTCGGGAATGAACGTGACACAATTGGCCGTGCTTCGCGCTATCGAACGGCATCCGGGCGAGTCATTGTCGCGTGTGGCTGAGGACCTTGTGATGGACCGAACCACCCTTTATCGTGCGCTGGCCGTGCTGGAAAAGTGCGGTTGGGTCAAGCAAGGGGATGGCACGGACGCGCGATCCAGACGTGCCTTCATCACCCGCAAGGGCCAAGAAGCCCTTTCAAAAGCGCATCCCGCCTGGGCCTCGACGCAAGTCGCGCTAATCGAGAAGTTCGGAGCGTCGAGATGGCAGCGATTCGTTCGCGACATGGCCTTGCTGGCCGATTGCGCGAATTCCTTACAGCCGGAGCAAACCAAATGACAGCGAACAGAATCGTTGAGTTCGAACCTGATGAACTCGATCCCAAAGATTGGAGTCCGTTCCGGGAGATCGCGCACCAGATGGTCGATGACATGATCGATTATCTGGAAACGTCGCGCGAACGTCCGGTATGGCAGAGCCCATCCGCGGATGCCCGCCAACATCTCAGCGCGGGCTTGCCCAGGCAGGGCCGCGCCCTTCACGAAGTTTACGAGGACTTCGGGCGCCACATTCTGCCCTACCCAACGGGCAATATCCATCCACGTTTTTGGGGCTGGGTGATGGGCACTGGCACGCCAGTAGGCATACTCGCCGATCTGCTGATGTCGGCAATGAACTGCCACGTGTCCGGCTATGATCAGGCGGCGGCGCTGGTCGAGAACCAGGTGCTGGGGTGGCTCGCTGAGATCGTTGATTTCCCCGCGAGCGCAAGTGGACTACTGGTGAGCGGTGGAACCGCCGCCAATCTACTTGGGGTGACCGTGGCACGCAATTCGCTCAAGGGCCTTTCTATACGGCAAGACGGAAACGGGCAGGAGCGTTTGTCGGTCTACGGATCGATTGCTACTCATGGCTGGGCGGGCAGGTGCTGCGACCTGCTTGGACTTGGCGAGAATGCCTTCCGCAAGATCGGTGTTGACTCGCATGACCGTGTGGATATCGATGCCCTCGCTGCGGCAATCGCTTCCGATCGCGCCAGCGGGTTTCGTCCTTTCTGCATTGTGGGAAACGCGGGCACGGTGGCCACGGGAGCCACCGACAATCTCCACGCGCTGGCGGACCTGGCGCAGCGGGAAGGCCTGTGGTTTCACGTCGACGGTGCGTTTGGCGCACTGGCAAAGCTGAGCCCCAAATATCGCCACCTGGTAGATGGCTTGGAACGCGCGGACTCGGTCGCCTTTGACCTCCATAAATGGGGTTACATGCAATACGAGACAGGCGCCGTGCTGGTGCGGGATGCCGCCGCACACAAGGCCGCCTTCTCTTTCGCGCCCTCTTATCTGGAGACGTTTCGCGGGGGAATTGCAGTGGAGCCGACTGAGTTCGCGTCGCGCGGCGTTCAACTCTCGCGCGGATTTCGCGCCCTGCGGGTATGGATGAATTTGTCCGTGTATGGGTCCGATCGTATCGGAGCTGCGATCGAAAAAAACATTGAGCAAGTCCAATACCTGAAGCAACGAATCGACTCCGAACGTGAACTTGAGCAATTGGGTCCGGCGGAATTGAACGTCGTCTGTTTCCGTTATCAACCGGGAGGCGTTTCTGAGGAGGTCCTGGATCAACTGAATCGGGAACTGCTGGTGCGGCTGCAGGAGTCAGGAATCGCCGTGCCTTCGAACGCCCGAATTGACGGCCACTTTGCGATTCGCGTGGCCCACACGAATCATCGTACGCAGCAGGAGGACTTTGACCTGCTGGTGAAATCCGTGTTGGAGATCGGGCGGAGCCTGACCGGCCGGTGAGGGAGACCGGCGCCGGAGTTGGAGTCCACCAACCGCGCATCGGTCAGCCATCTGTCTGAAGATCCGCGGTGAGGTCGACTCCCTCTACCATTCGATCCGCCTTATTCCAGCTACATGATCGAAATGAGAGTCGCGGCTCATGACGGGCACCGCATGCTGGCGGCTTAGCGCGGCGATCCAGGTGTCGTTGACTGGAATCGGCCTCCCAGTCTTCTTCAGTTCCAACCTTATAGCGGCGTAGTGGCGCGAGGTTCCGATTCCAACATCGAGCACTGTGCACTTTTCGAGCATTCTCTGCAGTGCTCGTTCGTATACCTCCCGGTGGCGTGATTGCGCGATGCCAAAGGCGTATTCCCCAGCCACAATGACCGGGATGGCAATCTCCCGCGCTTTAGAAACAATCTCCACCGCTTGTGAAACACCGTCAAGATAAGCGGAAAGAGCGTTGGTGTCCAAAATCAACTTCAGTCCTCATGCTCGATTTGTTCGAATTCTTCTTCGATGAGCTTTTGGATTCGGATGGTCTCTTTGTGTAGATGGGCCAATTCGCCGGCACATTCGAGCCAGGGCTTATGCTGGCTCTTGATGTTATGAGAGAGCTTTTCTTCCACCGCCTGCGTAACGAATTCCCGCAATGGAATTCCCAACGCGCCGGCAGTGGCCTTGGCTTTGCGAAAGGTCGTGTCCGGGATTTCCAAGGTTGTCTTCATCAACCAAAGTATCCCATATTTATGGGAGACCGGCACAGCTGGATTCGGCGGGGTGCTTCATGGAAGGGGAAGGTTTGAAAATGGCGAACCAGCATTGTCAAGTTCAAAATCGAATATACTCATAGCCAAATGATCCGCACGCTTGCCTTCCTTCTTGCCGCCTGCGCCGCATTCGCGCAGCCTAAAGACGCCAACTACGACGAAGCGAAAGTCCCCCGCTATACCCTGCCAGATGCGCTGCTGCTGGCAAACGGCACGCCGGTGCGCGATGCCAAAACATGGACGGCGAAGCGCCGCCCGGAGATTCTCGCGCTGTTTGAAAAGAACATGCAGGGGCACTCGCCGGCACCTTTCAAAACGGCCTCCGAACTTTCGTCGATCGATACAAAAGCGCTTGGCGGCAGGGCCATCCGCAAGGAAATCACGGTTCTGTTCAATGGCAAGAAAGACGGCCCGAAGATGAGCCTGCTGGTCTATCTGCCGGCCAATGCCAAAGGGAAAGTGCCGGTCTTTCTCGGCCCCAATTTTCAGGGTAATCATACTATCGACAACGATCCGGGCATACACTTGGGCGATGTGTGGGTGAAGAACACGCGCCAGCCGGCCGGCGAAAAGACCCGCGGCGCGCAGGCCAGCCGCTGGCAGCTTGACATGGTGCTGAAAGCCGGCTTCGGCCTCGCCACGTTTTACTACTACGACCCGGAGCCCGATTTCAAAGACGGCAAAATGCTGGGCGTCCGCTCGATGGCGCCAGACGAGACCTGGGGCGCCATCGGCGCCTGGTCGTACGCCCTGAGCCGAGCCATGGATTACCTGGAAACCGACAAAGCCGTCAACGCGAAACGCGTGGCGCTGGTGGGCCATTCGCGACTCGGCAAAGCGGCGCTCTGGGCAGGCGCGCTCGATACGCGCTTCGCCATCATCATCTCCAACGATTCCGGCGAAGGCGGCGCGGCGATCAGCCGCCGCAATTTCGGCGAACAGGTCCACAACCTGAACGCCAGCTTCCCGCACTGGTTCACCGCCGCTTACAAACAGTGGGACCACCGCGAGGACGCGATGCCAATGGACGCCCACATGCTGATGGCCCTGACGGCGCCGCGCCCGCTGTATGTCGCCAGCGCGCAGGAGGATCTGTGGGCCGACCCGAAAGGCGAATTCCTCGCCGCAGTGGAGGCCACGAAGGTCTACCATCTGTTCAAGAAAAAGGGCATTGAGACGAGCGAATTCCCTGCCCCTAATCAACCAGTGGGAGACACGGTCCGTTACCATGTGCGCACGGGCAAGCACGACGTCACCGCGTATGACTGGGAGCAGTACATCGCCTTCGCGCAGCGCCACTTCAAGAACTAAATATGCAGGTCGGAATCTTTACAAAAATATTTCCCCGGCCATCGCTGGAACTGGTCTTCGATGCCGTGCAGGCGGCGGGAGTTCAGTGCGTTCAATTCAACATGGAAAGCGTCGGCCAGCCGGCCATGCCCGACGAGATTCCGCCGCAGCTGGCGGGGCGCATCCGCGATGGAGCGGCAGTGCGCGGGCTGACAATCAGTTCCGTGCAAGGCACATTCAATATGGGCCATCCCGATGCGGCGCATCGCCGCGATGGGGTGAAGCGCTTGCGCGCGATGGTCGATGCCTGTGAGACGCTCGGCACTTCCGTCGTCGCCATTTGCATTGGCACGCGAGACCCTGACAATATGTGGGGTCACCACGCGGAGAATGGTTCCGCAGAGGCCTGGCACGACATGTCACTCTGCGTCAGTGAAGCCGTGCGCATGGCGGAGGGCGCAAACGTGGTGCTGGCGCTTGAGCCTGAAGTTTCGAACATCGTCGATTCGCCGCAGAAGGCTCGCCGCCTGCTCGACGAAATCGGCTCACCCAACCTGAAGATCACTATGGATGCGGCCAATCTGTTTCATGCAGGCGACCTGCCGCGCATGGCCGAGGTGATGGACAATGCATTCGCGCTGCTCGGGCGCGATCTGATTCTTGCCCACGCCAAGGATCTCTCGCACGATGGCGATGCGGGCCACGAACCTGCGGGCAAGGGCCTGCTTGATTACGATCGCTACATTGCGCTGCTCCGCCGCTATGAGTTTTCAGGGCCACTGCTGCTTCATGGGCTGCCTGAAGCGCAGGTTGACGAGTGCGTTTCGTTTTTGCGTGGGAAACTTTCGCCTGCTGGGAAGACTGCTTTTTAGCGTGACGCGACTGCTCAAAATAGCTCAACGTTATCCCCCAATTCCTCTTCTGTCATGACAGCAACCGTCTCAGTTGCCCCGGTGGGAGCCTCCTGTGGTGCGCCGCCACACGCGGCGTGGTGGATGTCGCGCTCAATTTGCATCGTATATTGCTTTTGAAGCGCCAGAAGGCCTGCATTCGTGGCAGCGTCCTCACCTGACGGCAGAGCTTGCCCCAGATGCTCCATCTCCGCACGGACGCAATCCACGCAATCTGAAAACTGCTGACGAGCATGGAAACCAGAAGTTGCGGATTGAATTTCCGAACAGAGAGTGGCACTGTGCGCAACAATCTCCCCCAGCTTCCTAAAGCTGTCCTGGCCTGAGGAATGCAAGTCAGCGATGGTGCCTTGCAGCCCCTGCGAAAACTCGGATTCCGCCTTACTATCCGAATGGCAAAGCTGCGCGCCAAAATTCGAGATCGAGTCCAGATGCAAGCTGACTTCACGGGTAAGCTTGTATGTATCTGCGGCCAGCACCTGCATAACGCCGGCCAACACGCCTAGCGCTTTGCCGGACCCTCCGATTTGTTCGGCACGAACGATCGCATTGATGGCGATCCGCCGGATCCGGAGTTCGATCAGACAAACCGACTCCACCGATTGGCGCATCTTCGTCACATTCTCTTCGATCTCCTGAAGCATCGCATGGCTTGCCCGCTCAGCGTTGGCGCATGCACCTGCAATGCGCAACATATCAGCAAATCGGCCTTCCATCTGATGGAAGAATGAGTCGTGCTCATCGGCGGTCAGCCCAAGCAGAGTTTTGCTGACTTCGACCATCCCCGCCGCCCGTGAGGCGATACGGGCTAGACTGTTTTCGATCCGTCCGGTTGAGGAAAGGAACACCTGTTCGGCATGCGAAAGCTGCAACCCTTGCAGTTGAAGTATCTTCTTTAAGTCAGCTGGCAATGAACAAACTCTTGATCCGCGCTCAACAATCCCCTCCCCGGATTGCTTTAGTGAGTTCGAAACATGTTCAACCTGCTGCCTAGTAATATCGTGGAATTGAATCGCTGAGATGATATCCTCGATGGCGGCGGAGATTTCAGCATACTCCGCGGCCTGCCTCTGAGCGGCCTCCCCAGCGCGCCGTTGACGCTCCTCAATCGACTCAAGGCTGGCAACCAGTTCCGCGGTAAGAGACGGTAATTCCCTCAACTCAGATTCCCGAAGCCGGGCCACTTTCGCCAGCGCGGATTGCATGTTTTTGTGGAGCACCTCCGACGCACGGAAAACGGTTTGAGCGCTTTCCTGGATGTGAACCGAAAGGGTGTGAACCGCTTCCGCAAGAGTTCCAAATTCCCGGCCTCCAGCACCCAGCCGCGCGGTCTCAATGCGCGTTAATGACCCGAGCACGTTGAACATAGCAACGGTCTTTTCAAACTTATCGAACTCTCGCCCGATTCGCTGTGCGACCTCTGACACCGCCGCCAACGCCACCTCTCCGTTTGCCGTCCGCATCTCGGCCTGCCTGGTTCGCTCCAGCATGTCCAGTAACAATGTGGCGTGGTCTTTTTGGCGCTGGCCTGACACCATCTCACGTAGCGCATCCATCTCCGATGAAATCTTGCGCGTAAGCGTGAGGACCGCCATCAGTTTGCTACCAATGACAAGAAAATCCGCTTCCGTGGTTTGATTCAGTTCCCTGAGACCTGCCACTATGCTCTCAATGAGCCTGGCACAGCGGCTCGCGGTGCCTCCCGAAACCAAATCCCGCGCGGCCAAACCGGTCGCGCGTGGAAACAACCGGCGCAAAGCGGATAAGGGCGAACCATGCCAATTCACTGCCATTCGTGCATTCGTATTCATCATCTTCCAGTTCTACTGAAACGCAAAAGTCCGGCCGATCCGTACACGGGATTGCGCGCAGTGCGCCGTCCCTAGACCTTTAGTCCAATCCTATTTCAGATAAGCATATCGTCTACTATTGTTTTTCCTTGAATGGCCGATAAATGAATTAGTGGCCTGTAACGGCTGTCGATTGGCTAAGGAAGGGCCACAGGTAGCTATGGCTATCACCCTCAATGACGTGAAATATGGCAAACGAGCGAAGGGGCGCCCTACGGTAAGCACAAAGGCTGGTTTGGATATCCGAATTGAGAGCTGGCGTGGCGTCGCAGCCATTCCGGTTGGCAGCAGCGGTCCGGGAGGACCGAGGCAGCAAGATCGACAGTGCCAACATCATAGCGTTGAAGGTTTGCGGCATTGAGGAACTGGGAGTCGCAATGGGCATCACGCAGCAACGGGAAGAACATAAGTGGGTGATCAAGTTCGAAGGTCCAATCACGCTCTCCTCCGCCGAGGACTTGAAACAGCAGCTGATGGCCTGGTGCTCAGCAGGCCAGGACTTGGAACTGGACCTTACGCACGCAGGGCCACTCGATATTTCCATCCTGCAACTGCTCTGGGCGTGTTCCCGCGAAGCGGCGGGCAGACAGGTCCGGTTGAAAGGGCGATATTCCGAGAAGGCCGGGTTATCACTACAGGAATCGGGGTTTGACTGCTACTTGAGTTTCCCGGTCAGGAGCGAGGCATGGCAAGAGTAATCCTCACTGTCGACGACTCCGCCAGCATGCGGCAGATGGTAATGTTCACCCTGTCCCAAGCCGGCTATAGCGTGATTGAAGCCGTGGATGGTGAAGATGCAATTGCCCGGTTTACGCCCGGGATTAGTATGGTAATCACCGATTTGAACATGCCGAATCTCGACGGGATCGGGCTGATCCGCCGCCTTCGTGCGAACCCGGCTTGCAAGGGCTTGCCGATTATCATGCTGACTACCGAATCGCAGGAGGCTCGGAAGCTGGAGGCCAAGGCCGCCGGAGCCACCGGCTGGATCATTAAGCCGTTCAGTACGCAGCAGTTGCTCGCAGTTGTCAAGAAGGTGCTGGGATGACAGACGAAACCAGGAAGTCGGCATGATGATCGATCAGTTTAAACAAGGTTTCCAGGAAGAAGCCCGCGAGCTCTTGATCGAATTAGAAGCCGCCCTGCTGGAACTCGATCAGAATCGCGAAGATCTCGAAATCGTGGGCCGCGCCTTTCGCGCCTTGCATACCATCAAGGGTTCAGGCGCCATGTTCGGCTTCGACAATATCGCCGGCTTCGTCCACGACCTGGAGACAGTCTTCGACCAGATCCGTAATGGGCAGTTGGCGGCCACCTCCGATCTGGTCAATCTGTCCCTCGTTGCAGGCGATCAGATAAAATCGATGCTCGACGAAGCAGCAGGCATGGGAACGTCTGATCAGTCTCGGGCCGCTACCATTCTGAGCGATCTGCGAAAACTGGCCTCTGCTGCCAAGCCCGCCGCTGAGCCTTCGTCAACTCCCCCGGCTGCGCCGCCATCATTAGACGAAGGCCCGCGGCAAAACGGTTGCTGGGCGATTCACTTTCGCCCCGGTCCGGATGTGCTGGCGAATGGGACAAACCCATTGCTGCTGTTTCGGGAATTGCGGGAATTGGGTACCCTCCAGGTGCTGCTTGATCCCACGGCCATCCCGGGTATCGATCAGATCGAGCCCGAGCGCTGCTACGTCGCCTGGAATCTTGTGCTCTCGACGCCGGCCACTCGAGATGCTATCCGTGATGTCTTCATTTTTATTGAGGACGATTCCGAATTGACAATCGAACTCCAGCCCACATCCTCAATTGAGCCTGTTGGCGAAGAGGAGAAATCGGATTTTCCGCATCGGATTGAACCAGATGCCGGCTCGAAAATAGAGACCTTGGACAACAAATCAGCCAAAGCAGCAGCGGTTGCATCCACGCTTCGAGTCTCTGCCGACAAGCTCGATCAACTGGTAAATCTGGTGGGCGAGCTGGTGACGGTCCAGGCCCACTTAAGTGAGTTGGCGGCGCGCCAGGAGAATCCTGAAATTCTGGCAATATCGGAAGAAGTTGACCGGCTAACAGCGGAGCTGCGTGAAAACTCCATGAGCATGCGTCTGCTCACGTTGCGTAGTACGTTCGAACGATTCCGCCGTCTGGTTCACGATTTGAGCGCGGAGCTAGGCAAGGACGTGGAACTTGCTCTCGAAGGCGCGGAAACGGAACTGGACAAGACGCTCATTGACCAGTTGAAAGATCCGCTCGTACACCTGATTCGCAACAGCATGGACCACGGTATCGAGTCTCCCGCGGAGCGTGTTGCAGCTGGCAAACCGCCAACGGCAACCATTCGCATCTCCGCACTGCACGCCGGAGCGCACGTTTTGATTCGTGTCAGCGATGACGGACGCGGACTGAACGCGGAGGCGGTGCGGGCGCGAGCCATCGAAAAGGGCTTGATTAGCGCCGCAGCTGAGTTGTCCGAAGCGGAAATGGTGTCACTTATTTTGATGCCAGGGTTCAGTACAGCCGAAAAGATTACAGACGTCTCAGGCAGGGGCGTCGGGATGGATGTGATTCGACGCAGCGTCGAAAATCTGCGCGGGTCTATAGAGATCAACAGTGCAAAAGGCGCTGGTGTCAGCGTAACGCTGCGTTTGCCATTGACACTGGCGATCATCGACGGACTGTTGGTCCGTGTCGGCCTTGAGCATTTCATCCTGCCCTTGGCCAACAGCCTGGAATGCGTAGAGCTAACCCGGCAAGACATTCGAGAGGTGCATGGCAACCGCCTTGCCAGCGTGAGGGGGAAAATGATCCCCTACATTCGGCTCAGCGAGCACTTTGAGATGCAAGTGCAAACACCCGAGCGGGAGCAAATTATGGTAGTCGAAACCGAGGATGGACTCTTCGGTCTTGTTGTGGATGAAGTGCTCGGCAATCATCAAACCGTAATCAAGAATCTGGGCAAGCTATACCGCGATGTCCAGATGGTTTCCGGGGCCACGATTCTCGGTAACGGAACCGTTGCGCTCATTATCGATCCGCATCGCCTGGTCCAAAACGCGCTCCAGACGTGCTCCCGCCAGAAGTATTCCGATCGCCCGAAGCCGAAGGCCAGAATTTTCTCAGCCGGCAAATCCCTGACCGGGGAACAACCGGGACAACGAAATCAATCCACGTAGAAGGAGAAGCGTTTTTATGGTAAAGAAAGTCAATCCGAACAGCTCAAACCGTGCCAAGACCGCGCTCGCAACCCGGCAATCCATCCAGAAGGGGAAGCGCGTCAATGGGACTCAGACGGAAGCTGGTAATCAAGAGTTGCGGCGCGTTTCGCATGAGATCGCGCGCCTTGTGGAGGCCTCGCTGCAAGGCCGCCTCGAAGATCGAGGAAATTTCGAACAATTTGAAGGAGTTCATCGGGAGATCGTGCAAGGCATTAACGCAATGCTCGATGCGGTGATCAAGCCGCTCAATGTTGCCGCAAATTATGTGGACCGCATCAGCAAGGGCGATATTCCACCGCGCATAACCGATCAATACAACGGCGACTTCAACGCTATTAAGAACAACCTCAACAACTGCATCGATAACATCAACGCACTCGTCGCCGACGCCGGCCTGCTGGTAAAAGCGGCCGTTGACGGCAAACTTGCCACCCGCGCCGATGCGGCCAAACATCAGGGCGACTACCGCAAGATCGTCGAAGGCGTGAACCAGACGCTCGACGCTGTCATTGGACCGCTGAACGTGGCTGCCGA
>CAIRSA010000386.1 GCA_903881085.1 uncultured Acidobacteriia bacterium | reverse complement strand
TGTAATGAGCCGCTTTCTTTGCCGCCTAAGAAGGCGGGTTTGGTCATGATAATCTCCCCGGCTTCTAGCGTGAGAATGCGCATTAGACGCAGCGTAGCGAGTCGTGTCCGGCCGCCGGGACATTGACGGATTTCTCAGGTGAAGCTCTGGAGCACGGCCTTGGGCACTTAAACGCGAAGACCGCCCGAAGGGCGCTCCTAATCGTCCTCAATCCAGACACTATGTTCGAAGGGAAACAATCTGAGAATTGAAGGGGGAAAGATCGTGACCCGTTACAAATGCGCTTCGTATTCTCCAGTTACACTCATGGCCTGGCAATGTACGCGAGTTGGAGCATGCTATCGAACGCGCCATTGCCCTTAGCGGCGACCGTTACGTTCTGACCGAAGACGATTTCGACGTCAGTGAGGGCACCATTCTCACGAACACACCGGATCGCGAAATGACGTTCACCATTCCTGAGGGCGGCATCGATTTTGAGGGCACTATCATGGCCTTCCAGAGAGAATTATTTCAGCAAGCCATTCGAAAATCGGCCGGCAATAAGCAGAAAGCGGCAAACTTGCTTGGTTTGAAGCGCACCACCTTGATTTCCAAGTTCAAAGCGCTGGAAGCTTACACTGCGTATTAACAATGAAACCAGTTGGTAAGACCTTTTCCATAACAGACCTTTTGGGACCCCGAGGCTGGGCGTCGGCAGGTGAAACCGCTGTTCCTGTTGCCGTCCTGTCGATCATCCTTGCGCTGATCACGCCACTGCCATCTTTTGTAGTGGATTTTCTGCTGGTTATCGACATAATGGTCTCACTTGCTGTGATGATGGTTGCGCTTCACATTGAGAGGCCTGTTGACTTTAATACGTTTCCCTCGATGCTGCTCTTGATGACGTTATTCAGGCTTGCCCTCAACGTCTCCTCTTCGAGGCTCATTCTATTAAACGGAAACACCGGAACATCGGCGGCGGGTCACGTCATTGAAGCATTCGGAAATTTCGTTGTTGGCGGCAATTATATAATTGGCGCAGTCATATTCCTGGTGCTGCTGGCGATTCAGTACGTCGTCATCAACCATGGTTCGGTCCGCATTTCGGAAGTCACCGCCCGCTTTACTTTGGACGCATTGCCCGGCAAGCAGATGTCGATCGATGCCGACCTGAATGCGGGTTTAATCGACGAAAAAGAAGCCAAACGCCGCCGCAAGGAACTTGCGAGTGAAGCGGAATTTTACGGCGCCATGGACGGCGCCTCGCGGTTCACACAACGCGATGCGGTGGCGAGCATCCTTATCACGGCTATTAATATAATCGCGGGTTTTATGATCGGCGTATTTCAGCACGGAATGAACCTGCAGAAGGCAATCCAGACGTACACCATCCTCACAATTGGAGATGGACTGGTGACCGTGGTTCCCGCCCTGATGATTTCCATCTCGGGCGGCCTGATTATCACGCGCGCCACGTCCGATGCGCAACTCGGATCGGAAGTACAGAAACAACTTTTCAATAATCCGCGTCCCATTCTGTTCACTGGCATTGCCCTGATCGGCATCGCCGCATTCCCTGGCCTACCAGCGATTCCATTTTTGGTGTTCGGAATCGGACTTACTGCGATTGGCTGGAAAATGCGTCGAAAAGTCGACGATGCCGTCGCAGCTAAGACGGCGATTGAACTGAGGCCTCCGGCCGCGTCGATTGAAGACTTACTCCAGGTCGAGGCTGTTGCTATCGAAGTTGGTCTTGGGATGGTTAGCCTGGTTGAAGGCGGCGCCAACTCCCCGATCGTGCAGCGGATTGGGGGAATCCGTAACCAGTTAGCCAGTTCGCTCGGTTTCATTCTTCCATCGGTGAAGGTCAACGATAACCTCTCATTACGTTCCCGCGAATATTCCATTCTGCTTCGCGGCGCCGAAATCTCGCGCTTCGAACTGTTGAAGGGTCATCAACTTGCGATCCCGGCCGGGAACGCTTCGCCGCCCCCAGGTGGCCGCCAGGTGCAGGAGCCAGCCTTCGGATTGACTGCGTGGTGGATCCGCACTGACGATGCCGAACATGCGCGTAACAGCGGTTGCACCGTAGTGGACGACATCAGCATTATTGGGACTCATTTTACGGAAGTCATTCGCCGCTATTCGCACGAGATTTTTGCGCGCGCCGATGCAAAAGCCTTCTGTGATCGCGTTGCAGCCATCAGTCCAAAGCTGGTAGAAGACTTGGTCCCCAAATTGCTCTCTCTACATACGATCCAACGCGTTCTGCAAAATCTGCTCCGGGAAAGAGTCTCGATTCGTGATGCCGTCGGAATACTTGAAGCAATGGGGGAGGCTGCAACCATGACGCGCAATCCTGTCCTTCTCACCGAGTACGTGCGGCAGGCGATACGGCGAACTTTAGTTAAGCCATTGTTGACCGGGAAGCAAGAGTTGTCTGCATATTTCATTGATCCAGGAATCGAAAGTTCCATCGAGTCGTGCTTGGAGCACTCTGAGCAAAACACGATTCTCACTATGCCTCCGAATGCGGTCCGCGATGTTGTGAACCGCCTGTCGCGCAAAGTTGAGAAGCCGGCGACTTCAGTAATCGCAATCACAAGTACTACCGTCCGGCACCACTTGCGCCAGATCCTGGAAACAGAATTGCCGCATATGGTCATCCTTTCGCACAGCGAAGTGCCGGCTGAAATAAGAGTGAGGTCTTTAGGAACATTGGCGTAGCGGCAGGGGAATAAGGGGAGTCATCTATGCGAATCAAATCATATTTTTCGAATTCAGTGGAAACGGCATTGAATCTTGCCAGGCTAGAGCTTGGAGAGGAAGCGATGCTCATCAGTGTTCGAAACAGAGAACCAGGTTCCGGCAATCCTGGAAATTACGAAGTGGTGATTGGGACCAATCAGGCAGACCTGTCGGATGGCACTCAGGGAATTCAGGATCGCAGCAATCGCCGGCGTTCCCGAGAACAACCTAAGATAGCAGACCGTTCCCTTACTCTTCGCAAGAGTGCAGTCACTGCCGAGCCTGGGGCAGGGACGCGTACCGCCGCGGTCCAAAAGCAGGCGGAGGAGCCGGCTGGTTCGCGGCCAGCTAAGTGGAGTGAAAGGCCGCAGGCGGACAGCGACCGGCCTAGCGGGTCCGCGGCGCCGGGCGTGAGCCGCATCTCATCCATCTCTGGATCCGAAGGCCGCAAACACAGATCTGTGCGCTTCTCGACAGAGCCTCTGCATGGCCGGGTTGCCTTCGTTGGGGCTGCAGGAGCAGGCAAAACCACAACATTGATGAAGACGGCCTTTCAGATTGGTCTCGCACGTAACCAACAAGTCCGGATTATTTCCCTCGATGCAGATCGCATTGGAGCAGCGGAGCCGCTGCGCACATTTTGTATCATCACTCAAATCCCCCTGTGCATCACTGCGACTGCCAAAGAGTTCCAGGTAGCCTTGGCCGATGCGGGTGAGTCAGCATTGGTACTCATTGATACGCCGGGGTTCAGCCCCGAAGAGATGGGGGCCGCCAGCGATATTGCCGCTATCTTGCAGGGAAATCATGTGGAGCAAATTCAGTTGGTGGTTAGCGCCACAATGTCAGCGGAAGCGCTTTCGCTAACGGAGCGCCGCTTCTCGTTTTTCCGCCCCACGCATGTGCTCTATACGAAAGTGGACGAGGTGGGATCCATGGACAACGTAATTCTGCATTCCCGGGAATGCGGATTGCCGGTCTCGTTTGTGGGTTCAGGACGTAAAGCGTTCGATGGTCTTTCGGAAGCTTCCGAATCATCGTTGGCCGCAACATTGATTGCCCAAGAACTCGGAGCGATCGAGTCGGCAGCATAGAAACCAGGTAAAACGATGGCAGCTAATGCTCAGTATTTGGATTATACCCCCTCCGGCGGCTTCAATTCCGAACGGCGCGAACAATTGATTCTCGAGCACTTGCGTCAGGTGAAACTGGTGGCAATGCGGATCCATGAGCGGCTTCCCGATTCCTACAAGCTGGAGGATCTGATCTCAACCGGTGTCATTGGGTTGATCAACGCGGTCGACAATTTCGATCCGGCATTTCAGGTCCAATTAAAAACCTACGCAGAGGTCAAGATCAGAGGAGCTATTCTAGATAGCCTGCGGGGACTCGATGGTATTGCAGGACACCATCGTATTAAGATCAAGCAGATCCAAGCCGCAATCACAGCGGTGCAGCAGCGTACTCAGTGCAGGGCCGAGGAATCGGGGATTGCGGAGGAACTCGGCCTTGATATAGAGACCTATCGCCAGTGGTTGCAAGATGTGCGCGGCGTAAGCATCGGGAGCCTCGATCAGAAGTGCGATGAGAACAGCAAAGCGACGTTGCTCAATTATATCCCCGATCCATCGATCATCGGGCCGGCAAAACAGTTTGAGAAGTCGGAGTTGGAGCGGATCATTAAAGAAGCGATCGATAAGCTGCCTGACGCCGAAAAACTAGTGATGGACCTCTACTACACGCAAGAATTGAATCTGCGCGAGATTGGATCGGTCATGAACCTTCATCTGACGCGGATCTCTCAGTTGAAAGCACAAGCGACGATCCGGCTGCGCAGTTATTTGGAAGTGGCGTGGCCCCGCGGGCGCGGAGAAGATTGATCGATGCAGAACGAAAGAACGCAATGCGCTGAAGATGCGACGCTGACTGCTCCTGACATAGACAGCCAAGTGAAACATGCACCTCAGCTTTTGACGCGTGCTGACAGTAATATGGACATCCTGATGGACGTCAACTTGCCCTTGCGTCTCTCATTAGGTAAAACCCGGTTGCTTCTTAAGGACGTGCTGGAGATTGTGCCTGGGTCAGAGATCCAGCTTGAAAAGAATGGGCCACACTCGGTCGAAATCATCGTCAACGGCTCCGTAATCGGGTGGGGCGAAGTAATGACTGTCGATGGATGCTACGCCGTAAAGATTCAAAAAATGGGAAAGGTGCTCTAAACCAAGACTATGCAGGGAACATATCTTTTCACACTGTGCGCTTTGAGTGTCTTTGCGGCGCTCTCCGCCTTCCTCGTATTCGCAAAAAAGCGCATCCAAGGCAGGATTGGGCGCTACATCGCAACGCAATTTCAATCCGGGTCCACGCCACCCGCGATGCCTACTGTCAGATCGGAGTCAGAGGGCTTGGATGGAATGCTGCCGGCTTCGCCGGAAGAATCGTCTTTCGAAATGAGCATCCGCGGCAATGCGTTGCGCATTATCGAAGAGGAAGCGGGCCTGCCATTCGCCAAGTTGAAAGAGGTACGGCGCCAGACGAACGCCGCTTATCGCGAGGCCGTCCAAGCCATCAGCCAGGGGGACGCGTCTGCTTTGAAGGATGGCAAGCGAACTACCAAGCTCGCGCAAGGGATCGCCGCACTCAACAGCATGGGGGCTATTGTCGAAATGAGTGGTGAGGAGCGTTACCGGCAGATGGCCCACGACTATCTGGAAGCTGTATCGGAGCGGAAGAACGATGGATCGGCAAAGAGTGCGCTCGTCGTGGCGCCGACACAGGCGGAAGGCGACCAGATAACCGCGTACATTCGGGCAGAACTAAAAGAGCAGGGCCGGCTGTCCGCGCCTGAATGCGAGTTCACGGCGCTTGAAAGTGCCAACTGGACGGCAGCTCAGCGCAAGGACGCCTCCTTGTATCAATCCGGCCTGGTTGTGCAGTTTCATCAAAATACGAAAGGCTTCAAACGTGGCGAAAAAGTAGAAGTGCTCGGGCACGAGAAGGATGTCGTCAGCGTGAAGCGGGACAGTGGAGAGCGGGCGACGCTGGTGCTCGCGGATGCGGAGCGGTTCCAGGTTTACCGGCAGACGGCGTTAGAACTGGCCGCGGGTGACCTCGTGCGCATCACCCAGAATGGCTACACGGCGGAAACAACACGCACCGGCAAATCTGCTAAAGCGCGGCTCAACAATGGCGCGGTGTATAGCGTGGCGGGATTTACCGAGGAAGGCGACATCCGGCTCACGAACGGATTCGTGGTGCCCAAGAATTACGGGCACCTCAACTATGGGTACACCAGCACGAGCCATGCGTCGCAGGGCAAGACTGTGGACAAGATCTTTGTGGCGATGGGGCAGGACTCGTTCGCGGCGGTCATCCGTACAAAGGTTTTGATGTTCCACCGGCTGGAGTGCCCGGTCAAAGAGATTGCACGCCATTTAAAGGTCCCCACGGCGGAGGTGCAATTGATGGTGCAGTTCTCGGAGTTGCAGGGTTCTCATTCGATACAGGGCTGAGGAATTAAAGGTTATGATGAATCCGCCTCTAAAGATTCAGAGAAGTTGCGATATGTGCGTGACCGAAAGAAAGGCTGTGATGTATGAAGATTGATGGCACGTCTTCAACAGATCTGGACCTCAAGAGTATCACCGAAAAGGCCCCGTCAAACATAAACAAGCCGCCAGGCGATGTCGGCTCCGTAAAAACTGCACCCGCCGCGACCGACGTCGTTCGGGTGACCAGGAACAACATTGTTCAATTGGCTATTGAGGTTGAAGATGCTTCCCATACTGCGAAGCTTGACCACTTGCGCAAAAATGTTCACTCGGGAACGTATCAGGTTCAAAGTTCAGAACTTAGCCTGAAACTCATCCTGAGCCTAATGCTAAGTTGAGGGGCAAATGGGCGTTCCTCATGAGCCGGGTTCCGGCGGCTTTGAAAAAATTCTGAATATGCTGCTTGAGGTCCGATCCGGCCTATCGGCGCACCCTGGCGGATCTCTTGGGACCTGCGAAACCGCGCTCGAAGAAGTCCAACTGGCGATGCGGCGCGTGCAACGGCTGCCGGCCCAGGATGTGCGCCCCCACCAAGCTAAACTGCTTGAAATACAGCAGATCCTTCATGAAGTTGGATCGTTGAGCCAGCACGCCGCCAGCTATTATGGCGGCTGGCGCGAGCGCCGGAATGCCATTACGGGCGGTTACGACGAGGCAGGCAGGCCGCATTTGGAATCGGAATCGATCGGGAGCACCTTCGCGCGAGGATGACGCGCAACACCCATGTCCAGCATACTTTCCACACTTTCTACAATGGGCAACGGGCTTCTGGCTTTTGAGAAGTCGCTCGAAGCTACCCAGAACAATGTCTCCAATTCTTCCACTGCAGGCTACGCGCGCCAAGCGCCGAATCTGCAGGCAATGGCCTTCGATCCCTCCACGGGAACCCTTGGCGGGGTGCGTTCCAACGGCTTGATCAGTTCTCGCGATGAATACGCTGAGAACGCTGTCCGCAACCAGGCTTCCGCACAGGGCAATTTCACACAGCAGGCCTCGAACCTCTCCGCGATCAATTCACTCTTCGATATTACTGGTAACAGCGGAATTCCGGCGTCGCTGACGCGACTCATGCAGAATTTCTCAGCCTGGGCCACATCGCCTGGATCGAGCAGTGCCCGCCAGGCGGTGATCGATAGCGCCAATCAGCTGTCTGCAAGCTTCAAGCAAACCGCGAGTGAACTGAACAAGGTAGCCACCGGCATCGGCCAATCCCTCAAAGACACCACATCGCAGATCAATGCGCTTGCACAGAAATTGGCGGCAATCAATCAGGCACGGGCCGGAGGCGGGAACGCCGATCCATCCGTCGATGCGGAACTCCACTCCACGTTGGAAGAATTGTCATCTTTGACAAGCGTGAGCGTCCTATATCAGCCAGACGGCACGGTTAATGTCTTCGCCGGCGGACAAACGCCTCTGGTCATGAACGATAAGGCATTTGCCATTTCCGTATCCGATTCCATACCCGCCGGCAGCAACGCAAGCGCCCCGCCGGGAGCCGCCGTTTTCGACGCAAATGGCACGGATGTCACATCCCAGATTAGTGGCGGCAAACTCGGGGGCCTGCTGCAGGTGCGCAATCAAGTGCTACCGTCACTCCAGGGAGACTCGACACAGCCCGGGCAGCTCAATCAACTCGCCCAATCGATCGCCGATCGCGTCAATGGAATCCTTACCAGCGGGCTCTCCTCATCGGGCCCGCCTCCAGTCCCCGGAGTACCCCTATTCACATATGACGCTGCAAACGCTTCTCAGGCAGCCGCCACATTCAGCGTCGATCAAAATGTGACAGCAAATTCCTTAGCCGCAATTTCAACCGGCACATCCGGAGGAAGCAACGGAAATGCGCTTCAATTGGCTGGCCTGTCTACGTCCACAGATCCTGCCGACCAGATTGGAGGACTCAGCTACCTCGACTTCTTTGCCCAAATGGCTTCGACAATCGGAACCAGCTACAGTTCGGCGCAAGCCAATCAGACTCGCTCCACTCAATTGTTGACGCAAGCGCAGAGCATGCGCAGCGACATCTCCGGGGTCTCGCTGGATCACGAAGCGGCGCAATTGATTGAATTACAGCGGGGCTACCAGGCTGTTTCGAAAGTGGTTTCGGTCATCAACGATCTGGCGCAGTCTCTGCTCGACATGGTTAAGTAATAAAAGGTGCAATGATGATCCAGAGTTTCTCTCCGCGCAATGCATTGTTTTTGAATGAGTTGGATGTGCTGCAAAAGCGGATCGCCGACACTCAGTCGCAAATAACTTCAGGCGTTCGCATTCGATCCGCGGCGGACGCACCAGACCAGGTCAACGCGTTGATGCATGTCAACTCCGATCTGGCCCGGATGGATCAGGTCCAAAAGAACCTTGGTACAGTGAAGACGGAGGTGGATACGGCGTCCGGCACCATTCAGACGGGGATTAAGATGCTCGACTCCATTATCTCCCTGGGCACCCAGGCCACAAGCGGAACCAGTAACACAGACTCGCGCGCAGTCGTATTGCAACAAATCCAATCGCTACAGGGCCAACTAGTGCATCTGACGTCGGCCAGTGCCGGCGGAAGGTACCTTTTCAGCGGCGATGATGACGCCAATCCTCCCTATCGCCTGAATCTGGCCAGCGCTAATGGCGTGGACCAGCTCACCACATCCAGCGCCACAAGGCTGGTTGAAGGCCCCGATGGTCTGCGCTTCTCCGTTTCCATGACCGCCCAGGATTTGTTCGATCAGCGCAACGCCGATGGAAGCGCGGCAAACACCAATGTCTTTGCCGCCGTTAACTCGCTGCGCAAAGCTGTGGCGGACGGCGTCGATTCCGAGATCACCGCCGCGCTTGATAATCTGCATACGGCGCAAGATCATCTCAATGTCGCTGGCAGCAAATACGGGACCATTCAGGCGCAGGTAGCAGCTGCTCTTGATAACTCGTCAACTTCGCAGTCCCACTACAAGATCCGGCTGAGCGAGATTCGGGACGCCGATCTGCCCTCCTCTGCGCTCGGTTTACAGCAAGCGGAAACAAGCCTTAGCGCCGCTTTCAGCGCCCAGAGCCAAATCCCGCGCACAAGCCTGTTCGATTACTTGAAATAGGTTTCTGATTATTCTATAAAAGCGCTGGGATTGCGCGAAAAGATGTTTGCATATGAATAACAATACAGCAGCTTACAACATGCAAACGCCAGCCTGGCACGCCCATGAAATTCTTGCTGCGTTGCAAACCCGCCACGCAGGCATTCTGGATTCCGCGCTGGAGCGGGCTGAAAAAGACTATTGGAACTTCTCGCGGAAGACGACCTTTGAGGAGGAGCAGGCCGAGGTTGTGTTGAGTGTCGCTTCGAGTTTGCGGCTGAGCCGCTCTCTAGCGCTTATGTCTGCCTCCGTCGTCTTACTGAAAACGGTGGCAGCTCAGCATTGAGGGTCGAGCAGCCGCTCCACCAAAAATGAGGTCCGCCGTCCATCGACAACCATTCGCCCAGCGAATCTCGTTTGCGAATTAACATTCCCATGAATCGCCTGATCCATGGGAATGTCGAGAGCCAAGACATCGCCTGAACGTAGATGCACCAGGTCCGATAACTTTATGGAAGAGCCTTGCAGGTCGGCTTCGAATGAAAGGACAGCGTTCGCCAACCTGCTAAGCAGCCGTTCCTGGCTTCGGCCGGCGGCCGGCTCGCACTCAACGGCTGGTTTCCGCTCATTCCGCTCCTCAATACGCTTTACGATCCGGCTGCTCGCTATGATTACGAACAAATCAACTGGGCCTTCGCCGATGCGGATCGTTCCGGCCAGGCAAATAACGGCCTCGTCAGGAAGGAAACAGGCCGGTAACTTCGCCAGCGATGCGATATTGCCAAGATCGAATTCAATCGAAGTCCTGGGCTTCCACGCAGATGTCAGTTCGGTCAGGATCGATCGGAATGGCGTGGCCAGAATCAGACGTTCCAGCTCAGTGAGCGGGCGGTCAAGGTCTTCTGCCGAACTTGGCGAACCTGAAAGTAGCGCTTCCAGGAGTGCGGATGCCAGCCGCGGCCAAATCAGAAATACCAGCGAATCGTCTCCCAAGGTCGTCCTGTATTCGACCGCTGCCCCCAGTTGCGGTAGGGCGCCTTCCAGTTCGCCGTAGAGCATGCATGCGATCTCACCCATTGAAGTTACCACTGCGGGTTCGATCGTCCAAGTCTGGGTTCCTGTCAACCGCTGTGTCAGGTCTTCGAAAATCGCCTTCAGCACCTTCCGCGAGCTTGAAGGAACAGGCAACCTTGGAACGAAGCTGGGAATGGCTTCATCAGCCGGCGGGTCCAACGCCAGATCCGGATCCAGCTGCAACTCGTCTGTCTGTGGTGTACCCATGTGATTATTGCTGGTCTACCAGTATTGATCGTCCGGAATGTCCACAAACATTATGATCGCAAACCGCACTCCGGCAGCAGTTTCCGGCGCAAGTGGGTTCCATGTTGACCACTGGGCCATCTCTCAACGGGAATCCGCTCTCTCCGGCTAGAATCTTGGCGGCGATCTTCGATATGAGCCCTGGACTTCCAAAGGGACATGCGCATGATCCACCTAACAAGAATAAACCGGTGTCCGTTAGTAGTTAATTCCGATCTGATCGAACACATCGAGGTTACGCCCGATACTGTAATCACCCTGATCAACGGACAAAAGTTCGTCGTACTGGAGTCCTCTGAAGACGTGGTGGAAAAAGTGCGGGACTTTCGCCGGTCGCTCTCCGTACAGGTGAACCGCTTCCTGGCTATTCCGAACGAAGAGAGCCCGGAAGATATTCGGAGCTAAGCATGGCGAAACCTACTGCAAAAACTGTCTCCAAAAAGTTGGATCTCGCCAGTGTAGGCGGTGTCGTGATCGCCCTCGGCGCAATTGTCGGTGGATTGGTAATGGAGGGCGGCAAGATTGGGGATATCGCTCAACTTACTGCGGCGATGATTGTTCTCGGCGGAACGCTTGGCGCAACCATGATCAACACGCCCATGAGCATCTTGGTTGCTGCAATTAAGAAACTTCCAGAGGTGTTCTTCGAAGAAACGAGTTCCGCGGTAGCTACGATTGAGACGCTTGTTACGATGGCCACCAAAGCGCGCAAGAATGGGTTGGTATCCCTCGAAAACGATGTGGACAAACTGGATGATCCGTTCATGAAGAAAGCGCTGTCCCTCGCCGTCGATGGAACCGATTTGCAGGAACTGCGCAAGATGATGATGATCGAAATCTGTTCTCAAGAGAGTGAAGCCGAATCCCATGCCAAGGTCTATGAGACAGCAGGCGGCTATTCGCCGACCATCGGAATCATCGGCGCCGTGCTAGGTCTCATCCAGGTGATGAAGCAGTTGGAGAACATTGAAGAGGTTGGCCGGGGCATCGCCGTTGCATTCGTCGCCACTGTGTACGGCGTCGCTCTGGCGAATATCTTCCTGCTGCCGGCCGGCAGTAAAATCAAGGCCCACGCTCATCATGCCGTGAAAATGAAGGAACTGATACTGGAAGGCGTTTGCAGTGTTGTAGAGGGATTGAACCCCAAACTGATTAGGACCAAACTTGAGGGTTTCGCGCAGGAAGAAGCTCCGCAAGCGAAGTCCTCAAACGCGGGAACCCAGGCAGGACAGCCTGCCCCGGCACGCACCTGAACGGCAAACAACAAATGCTTGGCAGAAAAAAACAGGTTCCACATGAAAACCACGAGCGTTGGCTTGTATCCTACGCCGATTTTATTACTCTTCTTTTTGCATTCTTCGTCGTGATGTTCGCCTCCTCTCAAACCGACAAGTCGAAAGCGAGACAGGTTTCCGCGTCCGTTACGAAAGCGTTTGAAGTGGGTAACTCCGGCGCGGCTAAAGCGGCAGTCGCCAAGGTGCTTGGCGGAACCGTAGATGACGTGGGCCAGGGCAACGCAATGATGAAAGGACCCGGCGGTTCGAAGAAATCCGCAAAAAGAGAGGAGCAGGAGGATGAGGTCGTGGAACTAATTCCTTCGCTCAAGCGCTTGACCAAGGAACTGGCAAAAGAAATCGAGAATGGCGAGATCGACATACGGATGGAGCCTCGTGGATTAGTGGTCAGCCTGCACGAGAAGGCCTTTTTTCCATCCGGTAGCGACGTCATCGAGATCGACCAGTTTCCCACGATGCAAAAGCTTGCCAAGGCCTTGACAGCAGTGCCCAATCCCGTACGTTTCGAAGGCCATACCGACTCCATCCCGATTCGCACCCCGCGATTTCGCAATAATTGGGAACTGTCTTCGGCCCGCGGCATTGCCATGCTGGAGATGTTTCATTCCAAGTTCGGCATCGATAAGAGCCGGATGGCGGTCATCGGATACGCGGATACGATGCCTAACGATTCCAACGATACGGAGGAAGGGCGCTTACGGAACCGCCACGTCGATGTCGTCATCCTCAGCCATCTTGGCCTGCAAGCTAGCCCTGGAAAAACCAAGCGTCCGGCATCATCCTCCCCCCAATCATCCCCCATGAAGTAGAACGTCTTTAGTTTACGTACCAGCCTGAAGTTATTCATTTCCATGATGTTACATTACTTCGTAAAAACTTTAGTCTGATTTGACGCTTTTTATCGATATTTCGTAAAAACACTAGAAAATCTTCCGGTAGTTTCGACAAGTCCATTGCTGCAAGTAATGCACGAAGATCCGGCCGGGGGCCGATCAAAAAATAGAGATTAGAAGAGAGGTAGAACAATGTCTTACTCGATCCAAACCAACGTGAATTCCATCATGGCGCAGGAAAATCTGCGCGTGAATGGCGAATTCCAAAGCCGGACCATTAACCGCTTGACCTCCGGCTATCGAATCAACTCCTCCGGCGACGATGCCGCAGGATTGGCCGTTGCGAACAAGTTCCGAAGCGCTTCCGCGGAACTCACCCAGGGTGTCCGGAATGCAAACGACGGAATCAGCACCCTACAGACAATCGACGGGGGGATCAACAATATTTCCAAGATCCTTGACCGGCTGAAGACTCTGGCCACTCAATCCGGATCCGACACCTTTACAGGCGACCGCACCGTGGTGAACAATGAATTCACAACGCTGCTCGGCGAAGTCGACCGCCAGGCGAAAAACATCGGGCTGGACACCGGTGGCACCTATAACGCAAGCATCAATGTCTACATCGGCGGCGGCGGCGCCACGCAGGCCAATTCAGAAGTGACGGTAGATCTTAGCGCCTCGAAAGTGGACACTGCCGGCCTTTCTCTTGCAGGACAGAAAGTGGACACGGCTGCAAATGCGCTGACCGCGATTACCAAGATCGATTCTGCGTTGACAACTCTTGGCCAGGCTCAGGGTTCGGTCGGTACCGGCCAGAACGATCTGCAGTACGCCGTCCAACTCGCTCAATCGCAAATCTCCAGCTTCGCTGCCGGCGAGTCGCGAATTCGCGATGCGGATATCGCTTCGGAAGCATCGAACCTCACCAAAGCTTCGACTTTGCAGCAGGCTTCGGTGGCCGCAATGGCGCAGGCAAACTCTGCTCCGCAAGGGCTGCTTGCCTTGTTCCGTGGCTAATCATAAAGAAAACTAACAATCGGGCCGATCTATAAAAGACCGGCCCGATTGTCTTTTGGCAGGAGTTATCCCCTTGAGCACTACTCCCGTAACATTCAGTGGCACCAGCAAGTATGCGAGTGATTTCCAACAGATCATCACTCGCGCTGTGAACATCGCCTCGCTTCCCCTCCATCAGCTCAACAATCAAAAGAACGCGCTAACCGATAAGGCCACCGCCATCTCCAGCATTGACGCCAAGTTCACAGCTATGGGGACGGCTATTACGTCTCTCCAGACGTCCATCACGCAAAACCTGATGACACCTACTGTCTCTGACAACACGGTGGCAAAGGTGACGATCGGAACGGGAGCGCTGCCCGGAGACTATAAACTCCATGTGATTGACCCGGGATCGCAGACCCAGACCCTGAGCAGCGACGGTTTGCCCACGGTAGTGGACCCTTCCAGCACCTCCATATCCACTGCGGCGAACTTTACTCTGACGGTCAACGGAATCGGCACTACCATTACGCCTGCCAGTGGCAGCCTGTCGGATTTGGCGAAAGCCATTAATACCTCCGGCGCCGGCGTACAAGCGAACATTGTCAATATTGGCTCCAGTAGTTCTCCGGATTACCGGCTCTCCGTCCAAGGCCAGAAGCTGGGCGGCGTATCCATCGGACTTTCTGACGGCACAACCGACCTGCTGAATACCTTGAGCACGGGCACACTTGCCTCTTATCAGATCAATGGGCTGCCGTCGAGTCCAATCACCAGTGATTCACGAACCATAACGCTGTCACCCGGCGTAACCGTGAACATCCTGAAAGCCGGCGACACCGACATTTCCGTCGCCAGAACTTCCGATGCCGCCCAGACTGCATTAAGCTCATTTGTCACGTCATTCAACGCTGTAATCGATGAGCTGGACCTGCATCGTGGCATCGGAACCGGGGCACTGAGCGGAGACAGTCTGGTTAGCGAACTCTCCAATAGCCTGCGGGACATCGCCAACTACAAAACAGGCGGAACAGGCATCGCCAGCCTAAGCGATCTTGGTGTGACCTTCGACAAGAACGGCCATTTGCAGTTTAGCCAGACTGACTTTTCGACTGCCGTGTCGAACAATTTTCAGGGTGTCCTCGACTATCTCGGTTCATCGACCTCCGGTTTCCTGCAACAGTCGACGAATACGATGAATTCCTTAGAACAAGGGACCAACGGACTGCTGCCTGCTGCGATTGCGGACTTCAAGACACAGTTGACACACCAGGATCAGTTGATCATTGGCAACCAGGCCCGCGTCGATCAATTGCAGACCTCGCTCACCGAGCAGATGGCGACAGCGGATGCTTTGATCGCCAGCCTGGATAGTCAGGCTACATTGATCAACGGCATTTTCACCGCTATGAATACGGCTGCACTCGCCAGCAGTGGACGCTAATCCAATGGCAAACGAGTTGCTTGCGTCAGTCGAAAACAAATTGCGCGCGGCGATCGCCGCACACGATTTGGACGAAGCAACACTGCTTGTCAATGTCTATGGACAGCTTGTCGAAGCCGAATTCAAAGCCCACAGTGGCAATACAACGGCGCTTTGCGAGATTCACAAACGCGCCGATGAGCTTTTCCGCTGGGCTGGCCGTATGGCGCTAATCATTCGCCAGACGGCATCGGTCCAATTGGGCAGGCTCGGCGTAGGTACAATCTACCTCGCAGAAGCCGTGCGGCGCGAGTCGGTCCGCGTCCGCGCGTAGTGCTTCTACGTCGTCGAGATCTCGACGGGTTCGTTATCATCAAGACGCATTCTAGATTATCTCCACTTTTGTTTTTAACACCTTAGAGTATGGCACCACTCGTGCATATGAGAGCGTGCCATGTTCCAAAGAGTTGTCGTTAATGTCAAAGAGTGCATGACATCCTTGAACGTCTGCCGTAAGGTAACCGGATCACGGATGGTTCAAGCAATTACCCCCAGTCTACGGGCGTGTGGTAGCGAGTTACACCCCGAATTGGAATGTGCCTTCGCCGGTGGCCCATCCAACGCGTTGGACGTCCATAATCCGCCGTTGAAACCTGCAGGCGAAGAAGTGGGCTCGGGCCACGAAGCCCACCTGCTGGCAAGAGTGCAGAGCGTCTTAACCTCGCTACAACCCCTGACCCCCTGGAGACCAAGAGTTTTTCAATGTCATCTGGGAGGGGAGGCCTTTATGAGTTGTTTCCGCAACAGCTCTTTGAAAACTCCGGACAATTCTTTAGAACGCAGGTATGCCGGACTCCTGGTATGGAAATTAACAAAATAGAAAGAAGGTAAAAAATGTCTTATTCGTTTCAAACCAACGTGAATTCGATCATGGCCCAGGAAAACCTGCGCGTGAATAGTGAATTCCAAAGCCGTACAATCAACCGGCTGACATCTGGCTTTCGCATCAACTCCTCCGGCGACGATGCCGCAGGACTGGCCGTTGCGAACAAGTTCCGAAGCGCTTCTGCGGAACTGACGCAGGGCGTTCGCAATGCCAACGATGGAATCAGCACGCTGCAAACGATCGATGGTGGAATTAACAACATCTCCAAGATCATGGATCGGTTGAAGACGCTGGCTACACAATCAGGATCCGACACCTTTACAGGCGACCGCACCGTGGTGAACAATGAATTCACAACGCTGCTCGGCGAAGTCGACCGCCAGGCGAAAAACATCGGGCTGGACACCGGTGGCACCTATAACGCAAGCATCAACGTCTACATCGGTGGCGGCGGAGCGACGCAGGCTAATTCCGAAGTGACAATCGATCTGAGCGGAGCAAAAGTAGATGTCGCCGGCCTCAGTCTGGCCGGACAAAAGGTAGACACCGCTGCCAATGCGCTGACGGCCATCACCAAGATCGACGCGGCGCTGACCACTCTTGGCCAAGCTCAGGGCGCCATTGGCACCGGCCAGAATGATCTGGCGTATGCAGTCCAACTGGCACAGTCCCAGATCTCCACCTTCGCCGCCGGCGAGTCGCGAATCCGCGATGCGGACATTGCCATGGAAGCTGGGAATCTCACCAAATCCTCCACCCTGCAGCAAGCCTCCGTAGCCGCCATGGCGCAAGCAAATTCCTCGCCGCAGGCATTGCTCTCACTGTTGAAGGGATAAATGCGTTCATTGACCAAGGGCCGGTCTCTGCAGGACCGGCCCGATAGTCATTTGGGGAAACAACCAAACAGTCTGCCGTGCCACCCTCGCCAAATTGCCCGATCCACTGCTTGACTCCTCCCTCCCATTCTTCTTCCGCTTTCCCTCCGGAAGAGTCCGTCGAGATCTCGACGATTCCGGCGTCATCAAGACGCAGTTCGCAGACAATTCCCTTTTGTTATCTGCATCATGGAACATGGCCTTCATCGTGCGTATGACTTTGTTTCATGTTCCAACGAGTGGCCGCAAACGTCGAGCAGTATATGAATGTCCTGAGTGCCCGCCAGAAGCTGGTGGTCTCAAACATCGCCAATGTAGACACCCCTAATTTTAAAACCAAGGACCTCGATTTTCGCGCCGAATTGAACGCAGCCGTAACCGGTAGTCCATCCAGCGTTCTTGAGGTCTCCAATCTGCCGTCCAAGAATGATGGCAACAACGTCAACCTGGACCGGGAATCGCGCATGCTTGCAGAGAATGCCATGCGCTTCAACCTTGCGACGAGCCTGGCCCGCGAAGAGATCAAGAATATTCGTAGTGCAATCCAGGACGGTAAATAATCATGAGCCTATTCAGCACAATCTCTGTAAGCGCATCCGGCATGTCCGCGCAACGCACGCGCGCCGAGATTCTGGTCCAGAACTTAGCCAATACAGAAACGACCCATACTGCCGAAGGCGGGCCATATAAACGCAAGGATGTCATATTCCAGTCGCAGCAGGTCGGATCCGCTTATGGCAGCCCGTTCCAAACACAGTTAGGCGGGGCGTTGGAGGGAGTGGTTGTTTCCGAGATCACGACTGACAAGACGCCTCCCGAACTGCGCTACGCGCCGGGCCACCCCGACGCCAATGCGGAAGGCTATGTGGCATATCCGCGAATGAATGCGGCCGAGGACATGGTGGATCTGATGAGCGCCTCCCGAAGCTATCAGGCAAATGTCGCTGCAATTTCCGCAGTGAAAGACATGATCAACAAGTCACTCGATCTGTTTCGTTAAAGGAAGCGCAATATGATCTCCTCTATTTCATCTATCCGGCCTATCGATTCGGTGATCCCCACTCCAGGTACGGAAAAAACGGCGGAAAGTCCTGCTTTTGGCGAAGTCCTTACTTCCGCAATCGACAGGGTAGAGGGCTCGCGCAAAGCTGCGACGGATTCCGTGCGCCAATTTTTGAACGGGGATTCTGAAGACATCCACACCGTCGGCCTTGCCACCCAACGGGCAGACCTGGAGATGGAATTGTTCCTGCAGGTGAGAAACAAAGTTGTACAGGCGTACCAGGAAGTAATGCGAATGCAGTTATAGGCAGCGAGGAATGAATGGCAGGTTTCGTTGAACAACTCAAGACTCAGACAGCGGCGATTCCGGTTGCACGGCGTTGGATGATCGGCATAACCGTGCTCTTGGCGGGCGCGGGATTATTTGCCTTTTCTTATTGGCAAAAAGAGCAGGGCTTTCGTCCGCTCTACTCTGGATTGGGAGCCGAAGACGCAGGCCAGATTGTTCAAAAGCTGAAAGAGACCTCTACCGAGTATCGCTTATCGGAGAACGGCTCGGTGGTCTTGGCGCCAGCCTCGCGAATCGCCGAATTGCGGCTGGAAATGGCCAACGCCGGGCTGCCCCATAGCGGACGGATCGGTTTTGAACTCTTCGACAAAACCAATTTCGGCGCCACCGATTTTGCCGAGCACATTAACTACCGCCGCGCAGTGGAAGGGGAACTGGAGCGCTCCGTGATGACACTTAGCGAAGTGGAACAGGCGCGTGTGCATGTGACCTTTCCGAAGGATTCCGTTTTCCTCGATTCTCGCCAGCCCGCCAAAGCAAGCGTGCTAATCAAGCTTAAGCCTGGCGTTCAACTGTCGCCCCAAAACGTGGTCGCTATCACACACCTGCTATCCAGCGCCGTGGAAGGCCTGACGCCAGACCAGGTCGCTGTACTCGATATGCGTGGAAAGCTGCTCAGCCGCCCCAGGAGCAAGGCGGAAGCCGATGGGTCGGAGACGAACGAAATGGCTCTGGAATACCAGCGGCGTGTTGAGCGCGACCTGTTGCAAAAAATCAATTCCACCCTCGAACCTCTGCTCGGTGCAGACAAATTTCGCGCCGGCGTCTCGGTGGAATGCGACTTCACAAGCGGCGAGCAGAGCGAAGAGACTTTCGACCCGGATAAGTCGGTAATGTCATCCATGCAATCGACCTCCGACTCGAGCAGCCTGAGCGCAGCCACAGGACAGCCCGGGGTAGCGGCAAATCTTCCCAACTCACCTAACAGTAGTAATGCGAAGGCAGCCAACGGCATTACACGGCGCACAGAAAATACTGCTTATCAGACCAGCCGCGTTGTCCGCCATACCCGGCTCGCACAGGGAGTGATCAAGAATCAGTCGATTTCCGTACTGTTCGACCAGCCGGTGCGATGGGATCTGATAGGCAAGCAGTATCAGCGCGTGTTCATTCCGCCAACGCCTGAAAAGCTAAAATCGATTCGTGAGGTGGTGATGGGTGTGGCCGGCTTAAAGCCAGACCGCGGCGACCAGCTCATCGTCGAAAGCCTGCCGTTTGAATCGACGCTGAACTCAGAACCGCCACCGCTTCCCACGCCTTCGGGGCGCGGTCCTACGCCTTCTCAGGATCCGGTTTGGATGCAAGTGATGAAGGATCCCAAGTATCAGGCCATCGCGGGATGCTTGACTGTGGTCATCGGAATCCTGGTAGTGGTGGCTCGCAGAATGCTGTTGCGGAAGAAGTTAAAGAAACAAAGAAGCGTGGCTGTGCAGCCGGCGCTCGGCGCGAACGAAGGCGCGACGGTAGATCAAGCTGCTCTGCCGTCTTCCGAAGAGCAGGTCAGGGCTTTGGGGGCGGGTGACGAAGTTACGCAACTGGCTGCGGGACCTGAACCGCTGGAAGTATTGCTGGAAAAACTCAGGGGCGACGCCAAGACCAACGGCGATCTGTATGCGGGCATCCTATCCGATTGGCTCGTAGAATGAGGAATATTACACATGGCTGAAGCTGAAAAGCAGGATAGACATGAGTTCTCAGGAGTCCTGAAGGCTGCTATTTTACTGATGAGCCTGGGCGAGGAGACCAGTTCCGGCCTATTGCGCAAACTTGATAAAAACTGCGTGAAAAAAATAAGCGCGGCTATGGCTGGCATGGGCACAGTAACTCGCTCCCAGATTCGCTCGGTGGTTGCGGAATCGATGGAGTTGAGCCGCATTCGGGCCGGTGAATTGCGCGGAGGGCAAGAGTACATGCGCCGGCTGCTTGAGACCGCCTTTGGCCAGGAAGCGCTTGAAGAGATGCTCGAAGATTTACCCTGCGAAGGACCAAAATCCGCAAGCCTGAAAAAACTGGAACGCGCCGACCCCAAAAAGCTCCAACGCTTTCTGAAGGACGAGCACCCTCAGACAGTCGCGCTCATCCTTTCGCAAATGCAAAAAGGGCGTTCCGCGCTGCTGATATCAGGGCTGCCGGAGACGTTCCGCAATCAGGTTGCACTGCGCATGGCCTCGCTGGAACAGATCCCCGTAGAGATTGTCGACCAGGCAGCAACGGCTATCTTCAACAAACTGGCGACCATCGATGGAAGCCGCCAAAATCCAGTGCAAGGCGCGAAGGAAGTGGCGGACCTGATCAATCGATTGGAGCCCGCCATTGCCGACGAATTGCTCTCTAGCATCGACGCTAGCGATGAAGAGTTGGGGAATACCATTCGCGATATGCTCTTCACGTTCGAAAATATTGTCTCCCTCGACAACAACGCCATAAAGGAGATCCTTGCGCGTGTGGATCGCAAGTCGTTGACCCTGGCGCTCAAGGGAACATCCGACCGCTTGAAGGAAGTTATCTTCAAGACCATGTCGCAACGCGGAAGCACCATGTTGCGGGAAGACATGGAGGCGATGGGACCGGTGAAGATCAAGGACGTTGAGGCTGCCCAGCGTCAGATGATCGGAATCGTCCGCGAACTGGAGCGCGAAGGCGTAATCAGCACACGCGATGGCGGCCAGCAATATGTCGTCTAGAGTACTTTTGGACGCAGAGAGAGGTTGCGCTGTCCCAGTGCAATGGACAAAGGAGAACCCTGCTCCGAAACCCTGCGCGATGATGCCGGTCGAACCGCAAGCCGAAGTGGACGAGGTAGAGCGAATCCCTGTCGTTGAGGCAGAGCGCCGGATCAGGGAAACGGCTGAGGAATCATTCCTTCGCGGCAAGGAGGAGGGTTGCAGGATCTCAGCCCGCGAGGCAGAACAGGCCTTGCACGACATCAGTGAACGCATGGCGAAAGCGACAGCGATCATCGCGCATATGCGGCCAAAATTGCGCGAACAGGCCGAGTCGGACGTGGTAAAACTCGCCTTGGCGATCGCCCGCCGGATATTAAATCGTGAAATCGTAGCCGACAGCGAATCCATCCACGCCTTAGTACGGGTTGCTTTGGAAAAAATCGAATCCCGCGAACTGACTCGCGTCCGCGTGCATGCCTGCCACGCCCAGGTGGTGAAAACCACCTTGCAGCACGTCACGCGCGGGCAGCCGGTTGAGGTTGTGGCAGACCCGGCGATGCAGCCCGGCGATCTGATTATTGAGACATCGCGCGGCGAATTGGATGCCTCCATCGAATCACAGTTAAAGGAGATTGCGCGTGGCTTTGCAGACCGGCTTGGAAACTGAGGCGGCAAGTCTGAGGCAGCTCGACCTGAGTTGCTTTCACTCCGACGTGACTTCAACGGAATTGATCCACTGGACCGGGAAAGTGACCGAAGTTGTGGGCTTGTTAGTGGAGTCGGACGGTCCTGCCGTTGCGGTTGGAGACTTCGTTGAAATTCAAACGCAGGAAGGAAGGCGCATCCGATGCCAGGTCGTTGGGTTCCGCAACGGACGCGTCCAGTCCATGCCGCTGGATGAACCAGGAGGAATTCGTCTCGGCAATCGTGTCATTGCACGCAAGCAGGCGGCGCTGGTCGGGGTTGGCGAGGGGCTGCTCGGACGTGTGCTCGATGGATTTGGAAAGCCGATCGATGGGAAGGGCCCGATTCATTCCCAGGATTATTACGGACTGTTCTCCAGCCCTCCGAGCCCTCTGGAACGCGAACATATCTCGACCCCGCTTGTGACAGGGATCCGCGTCATCGATGGCATGCTTCCTTGCGGCAACGGCCAGCGCATCGGTTTATTCGGCGGTAGTGGAGTGGGCAAGAGTACCTTGTTGAGCACGATGTGCCGCAACCATTCAGCGGATATCAGCATAATCGCATTGATCGGCGAACGGAATCGCGAAGTGCGCGACTTCATTGAGAACGATTTGGGCGAAGAAGGAATGAAGCGGGCTGTAGTGGTCGTTGCGACATCCGACCAGCCCGCCCCTTTACGCGTCCGCGCCTGCTTCGTCGCGCTCGCCATTGCCGAGTATTTTCGAGACCAGGGCGCGGATGCACTGTTGGTCATGGATTCAGTCACGCGTCTTGCCATGGCGCAGCGCGAGATTGGGCTTGCCGCCGGCGAGCCCCCCAGCCAGAAGGGCTACACTCCGTCGGTATTCGCACTTCTCCCCAAGGTGTTCGAACGCGCTGGAAAGTTCAAGAAAGGCTCAATCACCGGATTCTTCACTGTTCTTGTGGAAGGGGATGATTTCAACGAGCCGATCTGCGATGCGACCCGCGGCATTCTTGACGGCCATATTATCCTCTCAAGGCAATTGCAGGACGCCGGCCACTATCCGGCGATTAATGTGCTCCAATCCATCAGCCGGCTCTCCTCGAAACTGATGGAGCCGGCGCAAGCCGCCAGCGTTCGCAAGCTACGCGAGGCGCTTTCTTTGTATCACCAATCCGAAGATCTGATTCAACTAGGCGCACACATCGAAGGCCGTAATCCCAAACTCGATGCGAGTATTGGCCTAAAGGACGAATTGAGCCGGTTCCTGCAGCAGGAAGGCGGTCTATTCGAGCCAAAGGAAGCCACGCTTAATAAAATGAATGCACTGGCCGGGCGGTTGCCTTGGTAATCGTTCAGAGGGAAGGTTAGTATGACCACTTTCAAATTCCGCCTAGGGGCCGTGCTGAAATACCGCGAAGGCGTCATGGACGAATGCAACCGGAAACTGAAAGAGCTGCAATTCGAACGCACCCGGCTGATCTCGCAAGGCGACCAACTGGAACAGCGGCGAAATGCTATCGAGTCTGACAGCCGCAGTCAGGAGCTGAAATCAGGCTCGGACTTGCGTGCCCTTTCGGCTTTTCAACTCTCTTGCAGGAAGGCGATTGCCGAATTGGCGGTGCGCATCCATGACGTCGATTTGCAGATTGCCACGCAAAGCAAGCTAGCCATGGAGTCCAAACGGGAGTTCCGGTTGATGGAGAAGTTGCGCCTGCTTCAGCATGACAAATGGAAGAAGGAAAGAGACGTGGAAATCGAAGCAAATGCCGCCGATTCGTATCTCTCGAAGTGGAACCGCGAGGGGAATTTCTAGCCGCAGCCAGCCTCCGCCGAACTCCTTCCGCCGCCTTTCACTCCTTACAAAACACTGCGTGGCACCACGCCCGAATCCAATCAGAAAATGATTGCGGGAAACTTTCGGTTAGGATGCTGGCCATTCTCTAATCGTTGCGAACTTCTGCGATAAGTCGGAACGGAGAACAATACCGACTTGTATGTTTGCGATCATAGGAATTCTCGTGGTCTTTGGCGCCATTATCGGCGGTTACCTGATGGAACAAGGGAAAATGCTAGTGCTCTACCAGCCTGCGGAACTGGTGATCATCGGCGGCTCAGCAGTGGGTACACTCTTGATTGCCAATCCGTTGTCAATCATCAAGGCCATCTTCAAAGGACTCCTTGGGACTCTCAGCGGTTCCAAGTACACAAAGGTGTTTTACCTGGAACAACTGAAGATGCTGAACGATTTGTTCACGCACGCACGCAAGAGCGGTTTGGTGGCTTTGGAGGCCGATGTCGAGGAGCCGGAAAAAAGCAGCGTCTTCTCCAAATTTCCTAAGTTCCTCAAAGATCATCATGCGGTCTTCTTCGTCTGCGACACTCTTCGCATGGCTATCAGCGGAGGCGTAGCGCATTTCGACCTGGACCAGATGATGGAAGCCGATATGGATGTACATCATCACGAACAGTCACTGCCAGTGAATGCGCTGACCACGGTCGGCGACGCGCTTCCAGGGCTTGGCATCGTTGCTGCGGTTTTGGGAGTCGTCATCACCATGGGGGCCCTCGGCGGACCGCCGGAAGAGATCGGGCACAAAGTCGCCGCGGCTCTGGTTGGAACCTTCCTCGGCATCCTCCTCTGCTATGGTTTCGTTGGGCCACTCGCATCGAATATTACAAAGATCAATGACGCCGAGCACCATTACTACAATTTCCTACGCGTAGGCGTCATGAGCTTCATCAAGGGCTCTGCTCCCATTCTCTCCATCGAATTCGCGCGCCGCGTCATTCCTGCCGAGGCCCGTCCTGCCTTCAAAGAGATGGAAGCTGCCTGCAAATCCGGCGGCGGCGCATAGTCTATGGCGAACAATGACCAGAAGGGGGCTCCGCTCGCCCCAATCATTATCATCAAGAAGAAGATCAACCATGGAGGCCATCATGGCGGTGCGTGGAAAGTGGCTTACGCCGACTTCGTCACAGCCATGATGGCATTGTTCATTGTGTTGTGGCTGCTTGGCAGCGATGACTCGGTCAAGAAAGCTGTTGGCGGCTATTTCAGCGATCCGGAAGGGAATGGCAAACTGATGGGCACCACGCTGGCAGGCAGCGGCGCGGGCGCAGCCATCGGTATTGACGACATGGAGAAGCTCAAAGAAAAGATCGAGCAGGCCATGAAGCAGATGCCAAAGTTTGAACAGATTAAAGAACAGGTGCAGCTCATCGTGACTGGGGAGGGCCTGCGCGTCGAGTTGCTCGAGACGGAAAAAGGCATGTTTTTCGAAAGTGGGAAGCCGAACCCAAGCGATCGCGGCCGCGAGTTGCTGCAAATGCTCTCCAATCAACTAGGAAAGCTTCCTAACAAACTCCTGATAGAAGGCCACACCGATTCCAAGCCCTACGCGTCAGAGTCCTACTCCAACTGGGAGTTGTCCGCCGATCGCGCGAATACCGCGCGGCGGCTGATGCAGAATAGCGGTGTGAAACCAAATCAGGTTGCGCAGGTTCGCGGTTATGCGGATCAACAACTGCGTAAAGAAGACGACCCTGAAAATCCTGGGAACCGGCGAATATCCGTAATCGTCCAGTACCTCTACTCTGGAAATCCGGTCAGGATCAACCAGAAGACAGCCAAGGCTGAAAACGAGAAAGGAAAGGAAACCGTTGTGGCAAAGCACTAGTTTGCAAGCCCATTTCCGTGCGCTTGAAGCGTCCCTGCTAAATCCTCAAGCAGATACTGTGCCCACTCAACTCATTGACGTGCAATTCCTCCGCGCGGCTTGATCGGTGTGGACCCGCACAGGAGAGCCTACCCTGCGCCTGGTAGCCGGAAATGTCGAAGCAAATGAGGTTATGAGGTGAGATTCAGCAGATCAAAGGAGAGTTCATGACCCGGCTGCTTTCAGCCAGCCCAATATTCTGGTTGGCGATCGTGACGACGGCTCTAACGATTGGCTGGAGCGTGAGGTTGATCAGAAATCATTCCCATTCTCACATAAAGCTTTGTGCGTATGTCGTTTTTCAGGTCTGCACATTTCAAGGCGTCCAGATGCTGCGCGACTCTGGCATGCTGCGCTTCCATCTAAATCAGACAATGAGCACCTGCATCCAATTGAGCTTCCCAGTGCTCTATCTCGTCCTTGTCGTGATTCTTCACAACTACAATGCAGCAAATCGAAAGAGGGATGTGCAACTTCGTCTGGTCGATGCCGAGCTCGGCGAGTTCGCGTTTACCGCGCACAGAACAGGAACAAGGTCTTGTGGAGAATCCTGCGAATCCAAGCAGCCTGCAAAGATCGATCATTCCTAAAGCACAGGTCGACTCCGTTGGTGAGAAAGGCGGAGGGACTGGTTGGATCGCGGCCCATGTGCAGGATCAAGCGATTCCTTTTGTCGCGGGCGGCCTCCTCTCGGCAGCTCACACATTTCCAGGAGAGCCACAGTCCGTTAAACGTGCGAGTTTCTTGAGGCCTGTAAAAGCAACTGCGAATCTGGATCCACTTAGTCCGAAGTTAGTGTCTTCATGAATAACTCGCATGCGTCGTTGTAGGCCAGATTGATGTCCGCCGCGGTATGAGCAATTAAATCGAAATAGTTGAGACCATTCAACAGGCCGGCTTCGTCTTTCGATTTCCCCAGACCGGCCAACCGGATGACCCTTTCGTTGAAACTCTCCTTGTCCCAGGTCGAAACCGCCGCCAGATATTCAGGCGTCATTCCCGGGTCGATTACAAGTGAGGCCGCCACATGCGATGGATCGCAGCCATTGTATTGGAGGAGCTTAGTTGCGGAGCCTGCTGGTGTTCCTATCGAAGTAAGCCCAGCGCATAAGATATCGTTTGCCCTATCCGCTATTGCCCGGGCAAGCTGGTCGATCATTCCTGGCTGTTCGTTATCGCCTTGAAGCGTTGGTAAAATCTCATTGCGCACTTGGAGCAGGCTCCCCAACTTACCGCCATTGAACTCCGCAGTCACATCTAAACCATCACAATTGCAAATCACCACTGGAAGAGTCGTGCTGGCGGAGTCATCTTCCGGTCTTGGATCGGCGATAGAGATCGAGAAAACATTGCCGCCTACCGCTAGAACTGTCTGGCGGCCGGCAAGAACGGTCGCGGTGCCATCCGTGTTGAATAGCCAATGAATACTAATCAGCGAAGCCAATTCGTCTAACTCAACATTCAATTCCGATTCTAACGACGGATCGTGGTTCCGTTGTCCTGCTATTCTTTTGTTGATGCCGCAGAGTCTACTCGAATGGGTGTTGATCTCGGTGACCGTGAATTTCAATGATTGATCGATGTCTGCCGATAGCTGGTTTAGTTTCTCGTTGACATGGTGGAAACTGGCGCAGAACTGGCCGGCGCTCTCAAATACAAGCTGACAGGCGCCTTTCGAATTCGGCACGTTTCGCCACTCCGAAAAGCTATCACTTAGCCGGGTTAGAGACGCAGAGATGCCGTTTTCGAGGTTCTGGTCCAAAATTGCATTGAGCGAACCGAGACTGGCTGCCAATTGTTTGTATTTTCCTTGTTCGGAAGCTAGCCGGCGTGCCGCTTTATCGCGTAGACGTGCCGATTCGAGTCGATTAACTTCGTCAAACTGCCGCTGCAAGTTGTCAGCCGAATACGGCGGATTTGAAACGCTCACGAAGTTTTCCTGAGTGGATGTATCCGGGGCGTTGTCCCGGACTGGTCGTACTGCACGATGGATACGAGCAGCGGGCAAATCGGCCTGGATGTTCGCCAAATAGCAATCAGAACGATATCTGGACATGGATTCTACACGCGCCTGCGCAATCTCGTATGGTTTATTGCTGTCGTGCCGGCCCTCTATGCATGGACGGAGCATGCTATCGGCGTTCGCGTCCAATTGGTTGCCGGACTCCACTTTTCCCCAACCTGGATGGATCTGCTGCGGAAAGTCCAGTGCCAGAAGGGCATCGATATACGTACTCTCGATCAGCCGCTCTGAATCATTTCCCGATTGTTCCCCCGCATCACTCAAATTGCATGGCACCGCGACGGGATGGATTGAAAGCTTGGAGCGGATTCCCGAGATAAACGTCAAGACCCGTTTCACGCGGCGCACACACTGTTTCCCGTTGTCGAACATATTGTCCCTCAATCAATCGTGAAGATGCGGATCAGTTTAGGGATAAGGATTCCAGTATCGACATAATAGGCTCCAGACTCGAATTCAGCCTGTAGCTCACTGATTTTCCTCGCTCGTGAATCGTTGGCATGTTCATGGATCCGCTTGACGGCTTTGGGATGAGGCAAGCGGACCTCGTCGGAAACAGAACCAGGGGTGCGCTCTCCGTCCGCGTTTTGCACCATCCGATTGTATTCCGGCCAATGCTTGACAGCGAATGGCGCGAGACGATGTTTTCTTAACGGTGCTCCTTCACCCTTCATACGTTAGAACCTTTCATCTAGCCTTTCGCAGACATATCGCTTTTGAAAGGCAGTATTAGAGATCAGTTGAAGATCTTTTCAAGTAGCCTGTCCGGCAGGCTCATGGTTTAGCTTCGATGCGCCTGGAGCAAATGCCAGGAGCGGTTTTCCTGCGCCGCTTTATCGAATCTTTTGCTGGCTGGCCAGCGTTGCCGTCGACACAGGCTGACGAGATGCACATGCGGGGACTATAAGCGAACACGCTGGCGGCCTGCAATCGAGTTCCACAACTGACTATTTATCGTGACAGCATGGGAGAAGGACTAAGGCAGCAGATTTCTTACGTCTTCGGCACAAACCCTTCGCTCGGCTCTTTCTGGCCCTTCGCTTCGCATGTTTAGTGTCAGATAAACGCACTGGGCCCTCGACCTCTTTGCAACGTTTTCTTTGAGGAAAGAGGATCCTCAAGTCTCTGTCCATTTCTGCCGATTGACCAATAACCAATATGTAGCGTCAAGGATTGCTGAAATGTTCTACCTTGCCCGTGTTGCAAATTCGCCAAAAGGACACATTAAATGTTTCAGAACCGTCGAATGAGATATTTCTCGATTCGTCTCTGGCAGCGAAAGTCGTAAAGATGACCAATTCGCCTATGTATGAACTTCGACAACTTATCGTTAAACTATTGCAGCCTAGTGGGTTACTCGGTGTGAATGCGGTGCCTGGTCTGGTTCTGTCGTTCTCCTTGCCGCGCATGGCTGGATCAGAAACAAGAAAAAGTTCGCTGAGTGAGTATTGGGGCAGGTCAGTGATCTCCGCGAACGCTACGCAGGAGATCTGGTCTTGCAAACGATTACTCAAATTCTACGGAATGGAATGCGAAACGCGGAATTTCATAGTGTGCCAAGATGCTCATCACCTTAACTAAATCTATACAAAAACAGCTCTTATTTGCGGCGGGCGCAGCGATACTGGCGATCCAGACGGGCATGGCCCAATCGGTCCCTTCCAGTACAGACATCCAATTGAAAAGAGCGCTGGAGATGATCGAACGTCTTGCCAACCAAGTCGCGGCGCAAGACGCGCGCATCCAGGAACTCGAATCTGGGCACCGAAGCCACGTGTCTGTCTCGTCTGGCTATAGAGCGGAGATTATCCCCGCTGTGAATACAACGAGTCCGCCTTTGTCGATGGCGGCTGAGCCTACGAAGCCAACCGGGCCCGGAACCACAACGGAACCCGCAGAGCCGATACTGCCGCTACCGGATACCAACACCGAGGGTGGCGCACATGACCACATGCTTCAACTCCCAGGAGGCGGGCCCGCCCTTAAATTTCGCGGATTTTACGACTTCAACTTTGGCACGGGAACAAATTCGAATCCTCTTACCTTCCCCATTGTCACCACGGGACGAAGCACTTTTCAGACCGGCGAATTCGATCTGTTCATGTCCTCAAAACTCACAGATAAGCTCAGTTTCGTTGCCGAATTGGTGATCGGAGCCGACAAAACCAACTCCTGGGGTCTGGATATTGAGCGAGTGCAATTGTCATATAAGGCAAGTAAGTATTTTGAGGTAAGTGGGGGCCGCTACCACACCTCCATCGGCTACTACAATACTGCCTTCCATCATGGCACCTGGTTCCAGACGGCCGGCGGACGTCCATTCATGTACTACTTCGAAGACTCGGGCGGATTGTTGCCGGTCCACTCCGTAGGCGTCACCACCACAGGTCTTGTTCCTGGAACTGAATCTCTCGGACTGCACTGGATCGCGGAAATCAGCAACGGTCATTCGGCCGATCCAAACGGCGCACCCGTGCAGAATTTCAGTTCCGACAAAACTTCAAAGGCCTACAACTTTGCCACGTACATCAAACCGATTTGGGCACATGGCTTACAGATAGGAGGATCTTTTTTCCGCGACCGGATGTATCTTCCTGATTCCGGGATCAGGCGTATTGATCAAAGTATTTCCAGCGCCTATGTTGTCTACAACAATTCGGTTTGGGAATTCCTCGGAGAAGGAGTGCTCTTGAGAAACAGCATGCATGCAACAAACCGATCTTTCAACACCCCGTTGACCTATGGACAGATCTCCCGCAAGTTCGGATCGTTTCGACCTTACGTGCGCTATCAGTTTGTCAATGCAATTGCCTCTGATCCGGTAAACCTTTATGCCGGGCGCTACGCGGGACCGTCGATTGGGCTGCGCAAGGATGTTACGGATTACGCGGCAGTAAAAGTCCAATACAATCTGTTGAGGCAACGATTGATCCCCACCGCGAATGGGCTTCTCGTCCAGATGGCGTTTACTTTCTGAGGAACCGCGAAGATGCCGACCATATCAATTCCAATTGTGGGCGTAGTTTTCCTTGCGTTGTGCTTAAACACCGTCGCACGCGCCGAGTGTACGGCCAATAGCCTGGTGGTCGTCGTTAACAAAGCGAATCCCACCGAGGGTCTTTCCATGGCCCAGCTGCGGCGTCTGCTGCTGGGAGATTTGCGTAATTGGCCGGACAAGAAACAGGTGTTCTTAATCACACCGGACCCGCAAAGCGAGGCATTCAAGTGTGTGCTTTCCACAGTCGTTCGCATGACAAGTGCCGAATACCGCCGCTACATTGCCAATGCGGAATTTCGTGGAGAGGAGCCATTACAGCTGCGCACTGTGGCTCCAGGCAGCGCGGCGGCGAAGGCGGTGTCAAGTACCCCAGGCTCCATAGCAATCCTCGAAGCTGGGACTCTCCCCTCTATTGCAGCTTCAGTCAGAGTGCTACGCATCAACGGGCAACATCCAGGTGGACCCGGTTATCCGCTCTGAAACAGGAGATCGAAAGAAATGAGAGCGACTATTCGAAATAAGATGATCTGGGGGTTTAGCGGCGTTTTGCTGCTAATGGGGGTTGTAGCAGCAATCGGCATGTACGCGGTATTCAGCCTGCGCCAAAGCGCCCGGGACGCCACCAGAATTGGCGGCCGGCTAAACGCAATTGCTTTGGAAATTCAGGTACACAACCTGGAAGCCGAGCGGCGAGTAAAGGACTACCTGCACGAGCTGAAACAATTGGGCGCCGTAAGAGCGCGCGAAAAGTATCTCGATGAAGCCAACTTTGAGGTTTCAGCTATAGAGTCGCCTGCCTTGAAGGCCATGGCGATCGCATCGACCGCCGAGAAGAGAGAGAAGTTCCGGGCGATTGCCGACGAATCCGGAGCATATCAATCCGCTTTGGCGGCGCTTGTGAATGCGGCGGAAGAAAGCCCCGAAAGCCAGAAGGCAATCGCTACGAGGCTGGCCTACGAAGACGAGGCAAAGAAACTACACGACTATGCCGAAGATGGCGAGGCTGCCGGACGCGACGCCAGCCAAAGTTCGCAGGACGATATTGATCGCACGAGCAAGAGTTCGGTGGCGCTGGCATTCGGCGTCTCACTGGTTGGGCTGCTGTTGGGGAGCACGATGAGCTACAAATTGAATCGTGCGATTCTCATTGCCGAAGAAGCTAGCGCAGCAAAAAGCAATTTGTTAGCGGAGATTGAAAGATTGAATGCGCAGCTCAAGCAGGACAATAACCGCATGAGCACCGAACTGGAAGTGACTCGCCGCCTTCAGCAGATGATGCTACCGCATGAGGTGGATTTGAAAAGTTTTGCCAATCTGGATATTGCGGGTCATATGGATCCGGCATCCGAAGTTGGTGGTGATTATTACGACGTCGTCCACAAGGATGAGGGAGCTGTCTTCTGTATCGGGGACGTTACCGGACATGGTCTCGAAAGCGGCGTAATTGCAATTATGGTCCAAACCGCGGTGAGGACTTTGCTGGCAAGCGGATTGACCGAGAGCCACCAATTCCTGGAAATCCTAAATCGAGTTATCTTCGATAACACTCGCCAGATGAATTGTGACCGCAACTTAACTTTCAGCCTGATGCATTATAAGGACAAACACGTAATCATCAGCGGTCAGCATGAAGAAGTTCTGATTGTCCGGCGTAATGGAAAGCTGGAAAGGCACGACACCTTGGATCTTGGATTCCCGCTTGGGCTTGAGCAGAACATATCGAGCTTCATCGACGAAAGAAAGATTCCTCTGGAGACCGGCGACGTAATGGTTGTGTATACGGATGGAATTACAGAGGCAATCAACGGCGCCGGCACAGCCTATGGTATAGAACGGCTCTGTCAGTCAATCCTGGATAGCAGCAGCAATCCGTCCGAAGGAATTCGCAAGGCAGTCCTTGCGGATTTAAATGCATATATCGGAGATCAGCGGTTGCTCGATGACATCAGCCTGCTGATTGTTAAGCCGTCGGACGATCACATATTGGCAATGCATAGGAATGCGGCAAGGTGAACAATCCCGTATGGAATTGACAAAATCGGACACTATCGAATCGCAGCGGAACTTCGGGGAATACGTAGATTCCCCCGGGCTCGTAGCTGAAATCAATCGGCTAAAACAGGAGGTTGTTGACCTGAGAATTGCCCTCCAGACGTCTGATGAACACGGCGATCTGCAGCAGGAGCATCTCTACCGGCTAAGTAACAGTCTTACGGCGGAAGTCCGGGAACGGCAGGCAGCGGAGGACAAGCTGCGGGAATTGATTGACGCGATCGTCAGAGAAAAAGGCGATCTTGAGATTATGTTGCAGATACTGATGGATCAGGGCGATCTGTCGGCGGAAGAGGGAGAAAAAGCGCGCATTGATGGCCTCACACAATTGGCAAATCGTAGACGCTTTGACGAATTCCTGACACAGGAGTGGGATAGACATCTCATTACCAAGAAGCCTCTGTCCCTCCTCATCTGTGACGTCGACCACTTTAAGCTATACAACGACAACTATGGCCATCAGGCCGGCGATTCCTGCCTGAAGATGGTTGCATCGAAAATCAGTTCATGCTTCCGCTCCGGAGATGTCGTGGCAAGGTACGGCGGTGAGGAGTTTGCAATCGTTCTTCCCGAAACCGATGGCGCGATAGCCGTTCGCGTGGCCGACAGAGCTCGCTTGGCCGTTGAGAGGGCCGCGCTCGCTCATGCGGCATCGTCCGTCAGCGACTGGGTCACACTCAGCATCGGGGTTGCCTGCACGGCCAGCATGGAAAATATCTGCAATCTGCCGGAACTGATCTCCGAAGCGGACAGAAATCTATATTTAGCGAAGCATCGAGGACGGAATCGTGTCGAATGGTCCCGAAGCGAAAGGGGAGCAATGTGATTAGTGATAACAACTCCATGAGCGGAGTGCAGACGCTGGGCAGTCATGCAAGAGTGTCGAGAGGACCGTGTGAATACCTGACTCTCGTATTCTCTCCGCTGAGTGCACCCTTGCGGTCGCGGTGGAGGAATAACGGGTTTTCGGCTGACTTCCTGAGTGATTACGTTACCACGTTTTTGCCCCGGAGCGACGATTCCGCTTCACCGGCGGTACTTCAAGACGAGGTGAAACACGCCGTTTCCTACATAGCGAACGAACTACTGGAGAACGCCATGAAGTATCATGAAAAACTAATAGATACACCGATACAAATACGTCTGGAGCTATCCACGGATTACGTAACGATCAGCGCAAGTAACGGCGTCGGCAGAGATCAGGCCCAACAATATAAAGCTTTCATTCATAATCTTCTGACCGAAGATCCAGGCGAACTCATGATGCACCAACTGGAAGCTGCCAGCCTCGAATCATCAGATGCCTCAAGCGTCGGTCTTCTGACGATGATGAGCGATTACGGCGCCGAACTGGGCTGGTGTTTTGATTCAGAATCCACGGAGACAAATAGCGTTACGGTTACTACGCGCGCGATGCTTTCACTGAAGAACATTCTTGGAGTTTCCGCATGAAGACCATCCAGGGAGAATCATTCGAAGTGCGGCTTGATGAAGATTCGTCGACGATCTTTTTTAAAGGCGCATTGCGCCTCAGCGGAACAGATGAATACCTGTCGATACTCAACTTGTTAAAGGGCACGTTGGCCAATCCACAGCCCATGATCCTGCTTGATGTAACAGAACTGGATTTTCTGAACAGCTCTGGAATTACAATGTTTTCACGTTTTGTGATCGAGGTCCGGGACAGGTCGCAGATCAATCTGCAATTCCGCGCTTCGGAGAAAATTCCATGGCACGCGCGCTCATTGAAGAACCTGCAGAAGCTGATGCCTGCGCTACATATAACGATGAGCTGACCTATTCTTCAATTCGAACTTGTTTCGCTAGATGCGCACTTTTCTCTCCTGAGTATGCACTCGCCGATACACGCCGGTGACCCGTGGTGCGATCTCGCGCCCCACGGAACAGCCGAAGAAGGGCAGTTCTTCATTAACGAATACTTCGCGCGAAACCCGCACATGATGCTGGGACACATGCCGCACGAAGGAACCATGGACCGGGCCAATGATCCAACGCTTGTTGGCGAATTGACACCCGAGCTCCTGGCGCGCGCTGTCGCCACGCTTCCCGCTGGCATCATGACGAACCGGCAACGAACCGGCATCGAGCATTCAGCCAAACCCGCTGATGTCTATGGCGGTCGCCTTTTCGATCGCGCCAGATTTCAGCGCTTCGAGAATCGTCAGCCCTTCCAACCCAGGTGCAGGCGCCAGCAACACCGGCAGTTAAGTCCATGGATTGCGAATCTGAAAGGTCCGAAGGACCCACTCTATGCCAGGAATTACGCCTTCCGAAGAAAACTGGCAAGCCGGATACAAGTATTCTCCGGCTCCGTTCGGCATCGCTAACAATGCTCGCCGGTTCCGGCGCTTGTCTACCGCTTGTCGCGTGATGCTTAGAACATTCGACACTTGGATGGCCGTAAGGGCACCCCCGGCGCTGGTCACCAGTTCCTGTTTTATGGCGCCTCAACGCGCCATTGATTCAGTAAAGGGATCCACGGAGGAAAGATCTACTCCCAATGGAGCGAGATCCGACAGTAAGGGTGCCACGCCCCCGACATCTGTGGGAGAGGACAGGGCAGACTGGAGGGCTTCCGAGGATGTAGAGGAACTCACCCGCTCCAGCATCTTCATCGATCGCTTCAAGAATGCCTGCGCGAGAGCTTGGCGAGTATTTTCGGCGGGACGCCGATTCATCGAGGGCTCTGCCGCACTGTTGGTTGGGCCGTTGTGGCGGTTTGGCGCTTTGATCTCATCCGTTCTTCTCAATCGAGGTTTACCATGTCTATTGTGTGACGGATAATACACAAGCAACCAGAAACATCCTTGCACGGGAGAATTTGAGACTATGCATGCCGTGGTCGTTCTCCATGGCCTTGGCTCTTTCTTCCATCACCCAAATGGCCTCGTCGGTGTGTTCCCCCTCCGTGCGCCTTTGGGGCGTGATGCAGGCAGTATTGATAGCTTGGCCACTTCCCTGCCCTGTCCGCCTCCCGCCGTGACATCGGACTGAACTGATTGGCTCCGGCGCGGCCACAAGGCTGAGAGTCTGCAATTCCTCAGACGTCGCTTTGCAGCCTAGCTGCCAAACTTATCAGTGTAGGGTTGTGGAAATTCGATCTCAGAACAACAGTCGCTGAATATTCAGTTTGCTCCAGCGCTCAAAGCTGGGAAGCTCAATGGTTTCGCGGATGATGGTCTTAACCCGTCCGAGCGCAACTTCGCGGCGCATAGGTTCGGATACGCGCTCGTACCAATCAGGCTGTTCGCGACGGATCGCCTTTAGTTGCTCGCGAATCGTCGCTTCCAACCGCTCAGCGTCATAATCGGCCTCAAGTCGTTTTCGAACTTCACCCTGACAGAACTCGTCGTATTCGTTCTCCAATCGCATCGATCGAAAACGTTCTTCGGTTTGCGCTTGCTCTTGAGATTCACGCAGTTGCCGTTTGCGTGAAGTCTCGAAATTATTAGGAATCGTCAGATTGCTCTCAATCGCCCAGATGAAAAAGCCCGCGGGGTTGGATATCTTTCTGCGGCTTCGTGAGTCTTGGTGTACAAGGAAATCCGCGTACTCGATTTGGTCCATCACCGGCTGGGAATCGGGAACATCCAGCGCAAGTTGGCGCGCTTTCCTTTCCGTAATACCACGGTCTACAAGTTCATGAACCCATCCGGGCAATTTTGCGTCGAGTGCGGCGCGCGTCTCCGGATTAACAGCACTGGCAAAGTGCTCAAGAGAAAGGAGCCGTGTTCCAGGGGATAGAATCAGCTTAAAGTCTGTGTCGCGCGCCGTTCGGGTCAATTCCCAATCTGAAAGATAACCGATATTGATCAATTCATCAAGCGACGGTGCGAGTACTCCGCGCGCTTTGGAGAGGTGTGGATAGGCACGAATGTTCAGCAGTTGGCAGAGGTCGGAATACCTCTTTTCAACAGCCTGGCCACGGCTCGCATAAAACCAGACACTTAAGTGTCCAAAGAGTGCCTTGCTGATGTCCCGGCCGAGTTTAAGATAGGCGCTGAAATCCAGAGGTAGCATATATCCCTGGTTGAGATTCGTTAGTTGCCATTGTGACAGGTAGACTTGATAATACTCAGACCTCACTCCATCGTTGATTTGTTCTCCCACAAGGACGACGCGATCAAACACGTGAAAGGTATCCGTGGCAAAATGCTTCCGGTCGGCCAAAAAAACAGACGCTTCGGACATGATGGTCGTGGCAACCATGCGTTTGCACCAATCGTTGATTTCATCGTAGTGGAATCCACCCTTACGCAAGCGCAGCATCTTAATCATCTCTGCACCGGTAAAGCGTACTGGGTTCGCCAACGACCCTTCTTGATCACGTTGATCCAGGGCAATTTTCATAAAGGCCATGTACTTGTCACGGTCTGCCGTTGTTGGAAGCCCAAGGCTCTGAATTCCTTCGATGACTGCTTTGGCTTGGATTCGCTGACCGTCCGGTCTCCGAATTATCTGTACAATGGTTCGCGAGATTTCGCGGTTGGCAGTAGAGGCAAAGAACCCGAGTGAATGAAGACTTTTCTCTACGCGAACGAGATCGACGGGCTCCAGTTTCTCAACAACAGCAGCAGCATTGCTTGGACCATTGGGTGCGGACCGGTGATTGGGGGTCATCATGAAGTAGCTTGGTATGTTGATGTTATGTTACAAGTTTACTTTAAAAACAGATTTAAAAACCTGTAGGCGATTGCAAGACAATGATAATAAGCAGGTTAACTGGCATTTTGTTCCACGGAACTACACCGTATTGACCACGGAACTACACTTCGAGGTCCTCAGAGCTACACCGTTTGTTCCGCGAACCGTCTCCGTGCTTCCTTCATACTACACTGTTTTTCCTTGCAACTACACATTTTGTCCACGCACCTACACCATTGAAGAGATTGTACTTGTTGCCGCTGGTTGTGCTTGTGTAGCGTGTTTCGGTTCTTTTCGATAAGGGCGCTGGTGACAATGTTCTTTACTTTGTTGCAGTGGAAAGTCTACTCTTTTTCGCGGTGTTAGCGTGTGTGCACCAAATCTTCGCTAAATGTAATGGTTCTTATATTATGCCGACAGGCTGCCTTGGAGGAAGTTGTGTGTACGCCGTTGATTTCCACGGAACTACACCATATGTAGCGGCACATGCGTCCGTCGGGCTAGAAGCGATTTCCACAGGTCAGCATTCGCTTCCACGAAACTACACCAAACGCACGAACGGAGTCATTGGCGAATGAAATTTCCACGCAACTACACCGGTATCCACGCTTCAGCTCCCACTCATGATGAAGCCATAGTATCTGTAAGATAGAGTTGAAAGAGGGCTTATCTGCTATTTAGGATGAATCTTTCCACGCAACTACACCTGACTCAGGACTCCGTTATTCCTGTGCAACATGAACGACTCGAGGTTGGCAACCGTGTTCATGAATCGCTCCAGGATGATTTCTTGCTGCACGATTCGATTGAATACGCTCTGGTGATGGAGCACTGCGGAGAAGGGTACCAGTATGTCTTTCTGTATAGGTGTCTTTATATAAGTACGTACATATGGTATAGTGGTCCACAATGGCCTACGTGATTGCGGTTGCGAATCAAAAAGGTGGTTGCGGCAAGACAACGATTTCGATGAATATCGCTGGGTGTTTAGCTCGGAATGGCTATAAAGTGCTTTTGGTTGATGCAGATCCCCAAGGGAGTGCCATACAGTGGAGAAACAACCGAGAGGACAGTGCCCTTCCCTTCCATGTGCAATCCTTCCCTTTTCCAACACTCCACAAGGAGCTGCCGCCTCAGATCCTCCAGGCGGGGTATGAAATTGTCCTCATCGATTGCCCTCCAGGGGCCGCTGCAAAACCAGATGGCAAGGGTGATATTACGCGCTCCGCATTGTTGTTCGCGCATGCTATCTTGATGCCGGTTCGCCCAACTCCCCTGGACTACCAAGCGTCGGCCATAATGTTGCCACTCTTGCAGGATGTTTCGTTTATGCGAAATCAGCAAAAGTTAGCGGTGCTACTCGTAATCAACGGCAAGCCGCCTAGTCGTACAAGGCTCGGAGCCGAGGCCCGTACGGCTGCAGAACAGATCTTTTCCACCGAGGGTATCCAGATCCGGGTTCTTGACACGGAAATCTGCACTCGGCAAACATATGCCGAAGCTCCGTCAGCCGGCAAAGTCGTTGTCGATTATGATCCGAAGTCGAAAGCAAGCGAAGAAATTCAAGCGCTGACAAAGGAGGTATTGGAGTGCTTAAGCCAGATGATCGCGGCAGCCTAATGAACCTGAAAACCAGTTTGCCGAGAGTCGCTCCGATTGAAGCCACCGAAGCGATGGAACGGCGAATTATGGGTGGTAATAACGACGATAAGGTCACACGTCCACATGTACAGACAGCCGGAAGTAAAGACGTAAGTACATACGCTGTAGGGTCGACCGTCGAGCCGAATAGTCCAGCGGTGGTGAGTGCCGCGAGAATCCCACGCCGCGAGGGTACCATTCTGCTGAATGCCAAGATTCCCGTTAGCCTACACACGCGTCTAAAGAGAACTGCGCAGTATAACGACATCAGTATGACTGACATGCTGCTCCGGGGGCTTGAGTCTGAACTCAACTCCGGGAGATACAGCCTTCCGCCGGGGACATGGGGAACAGACGAGCGCGACTGACGGGATATTGGCTGTCTTTACATCTTTATTGCTGTACGTAAAGATGTATTTTGCAAGGGTTCCACCCAAACACCGGACAGCTATTCTTCTCTCGCAGAACGCCAGAACTGGTTCTCTCAATAGTTCTTGTGTCTTTACGTACTTAACTCCTTAAAGCCTTACGTACTACTGGCGCTCTTCAAGGCACCGCCTTTGTAGCAAAAGCGGACCAAAGTGTTCGGGCTACAGAACGTCGACGTGCCGATCACGGGCGATTTCGAGCATCGCCAGAAACAAGCAAGCGCGGCGGGGTCCACTCGTCTGCGCGTAGAGTAAACCAAGCGCATCGAACTCCTGACCATCGGCAAGTGTCACTTGTTCGAGTAGATAGTCGGTCATTCCGGAGACGGTCGAGTCAGCTTGTTCGACGCCAACCATCTGGCTCCAGATGGTCCTGTCTTTCCGGTGTTCGTAGGCCCAACGAGCGAACTCCCGTGCCTGCTGCATCAGATCCCACACATTTAAAAAGGGAGGATTGGAAACCTCTGCCACCTTTTCGGCTTCGCGGCAAAAGTGAGCACCCTCAGCCGATTGAAGGCGAGCGAGATCCCTGGCCACTTGGTGGCGGTGAGCGGAGAGAAGCTGCACCAACTCGTCGTGGATCAGGGTGGCCGCCATGTGGACCCACTCGATGTCGAGATTGACATTGTGGCTGGCGGCGGCGCGCATGTAGGCGAGATACCGGGCGACCAGGGGCGCCAGGGCCACCTGTTCGATCGCGATATTCTGGCGGCGAACCTCGTCGAGCAGGAAATCGAGCGGCCCCTCGAAAGTCTCGACGGGTACAGAGGGCAGGGAACGGGGTCTTTGGAACAATGGAACGAAAAGTCCGGTTAAGGCTTCCGGTCTCTATCCATCGCCAGAATCCGATACACGGTTGCTTCGCCGATGCCAAGTTGAGAGGCGATCCTTGTACGGGTTGCACCCTCAGCCGCGAGCTTCAGAACATTTTGCCGCCGCTCCGCAGCGATGGGCTTGCGTCCCTTGTACCGGCCTGCTGACTTCGCCTTCGTGATTCCCTCCCGTTGCCGTTCGAGCATCATTTCCCTTTCAAACTGAGCGACCGCCCCCAATACCGTCAGCATCAGCTTGCCAGTAGGCGTCTGGGTGTCCATCCCAAGGTTGAGAATCCGCACACCAACACGTTTGCGCTCCAGTGTCTGAAGGATTGTCATCAGATCCGCGACCGAGCGGGCGAGCCGGTCCAATTTGGCAACGACAAAAATGTCACCTTCCCGGACATACTCCAGGGCGGCGTTAAGTTGAATTCGCTCGGCGACCGATGAAACCTGCTCCTGGAATGTCTTTTCGCAGCCAGCCGCCGCAAGTTCCCTCAACTGTGCTTCAAAGCCGGCAATTTGATCGACGGTGGAAGTGCGCGCGTAGCCAATGATCATTTTCAATCACATGCGTCTTAAACATATTGATAGTACCTCTATCAAAAATCAAAGTAAACTCTAGTGAGAGGTTTTTCTCCGCTTGCCCAATCCATCGCTAGACCGTGCCCTATTGAGAGAGGATACTATGTTAACCATGCGCGACCCGCATGCCCGTTAGTTTCCTCACCCCCGAGCAGCGTGAAAACTACGGACGCTACTCAACGTCACCGACGCCTGACCATTTGAGCCGTTTCTTCCATCTGAACGACGACGATCTGGCGCAAATCAGGAGTTGTCGCGGCGATCACAACCGCCTGGGTTTCGCGCTGCAACTTTCCACCGTGCGCTATCTCGGAACATTTCTCGACGATCCCGTGTCGGTACCCTCCCAAGTCGTGCAGACGCTTGCACGCCAACTGGGCATCTCCGACCTCGACAGCTTAGCGGCTTATCGGGCGGGCAAGCAACGGTGGGAACATGTCGCCCAAATCCGTGTGAATTTCGGATACAGCGATATCGCCGAACCCTTGGCCGGGTTTCGTCTGACGCGCTGGCTCTATGTCCTGTGCTGGACCGGGACCGAGCGTCCGAGCGTGCTCTTCGATCGCGCCGCCGCTTGGTTATTGGCGCATAAAATCCTGCTGCCAGGCTGCAGTACGCTCGAACGGTTTGTTGTCCGTGTCCGCAGTAGGGTTGAGACCAGGCTGTGGCGCTTGTTGGGAAGCGGTATCACAAGCCAACAACGAACGCGACTGGAACATTTGTTGACGGTACCAGAAGGCAGCCGTGGTTCCTGGCTCGACAAGCTGCGTTCGGGACCAACCCGAGTAAGCGGCCCAGCTCTGCGCGCTGCGGTCGATCGGCTGAAATCCATACGCGAGTTGGGCATCACACTGCCGTCTGCCCATCGCATTCCGGAAAGCCGGATAGCTTTGCTGGCGCGTTTTGCCAACCGTGCCAAAGTTTCGTTAATCACCCGCATGCCATTCGACCGCCGCTTGGCCACACTGGTGGCCTTCGTTTATTGCCTCGAAGGAACCGCGCAGGACGACGCTCTGGAAATATTTGAGATCCTCTTGGGTGAATTGTTCGGTGATGCCGAGAAAGCCGACAAGAAAGCCCGCTTGCGCACATTGAAGGATCTTGACCTGGCAACCGCCACACTGGTGGTGGCCTGCCGTTTGCTGCTCGATCCAACGTTACCCGATGAGCGGGTTCGCGCGAAAGTGTTTGAGAGCATTCCGAAAACAACGCTGGAAAGCACGCTGGAGAAAGTAAGCGCACTGATCCGCCCACCCGATGACGTGTTTTATAAGGAATTGGATGCGCGCTATGGCTCCGTACGGCGCTACCTCCCGGCGGTGCTCAAGCACGTGGCCTTCGAGGCCAACCCGGCCGGCAGACCGGTTGTGGAGGCCTATGATTGGTTGCGCAACAACATGCATCGTACCAAAGCAATCCTGGATGCGCCCCAGGAAGTGATCGGCAGCGCTTGGCAAAAGTACGTTTTGCGCGCAGACGGCAGCACCGATATCCGCGCCTACACGTTCTGCGTGCTGGATCGGTTGACCGCCGCCATACACCGGCGCGATGTGTTCACCAAGCGCAGTTGGCGCTATGCCGACCCGCGCGTAAACTTGTTGAGCGAACCGGAATGGGAAGCGATGCGTCCCGTCGTATGCCGCTCGCTTGGGTTGTCGCCCCAGCCGCAGCCTGTTCTCGAAGCGCTGGCAAACGAACTCGACAGAACGTATCGCGAGGTTGCACAACGGCTACCGAACAATCCAGCCGTTCGATTCGAAACCATCGACGGCAAGAAGGAACTGATCCTGACACCTCTTGAAAAGTTGGAAGAGCCCGCTTCTTTGGTTAAGTTGCGAGAGGCCGTCGTAGCGCGATTGCCGCGCCTTGACCTGCCAGAGATCGTGATGGAGATTGCCGCCCGTACCGGATTTGCCGAAGTGTTCACCCACCTTACCGAACGTACCGCCCGCGTGGCCGATTTGACGACCAGCGTGTGCGCCGCGCTAACTGCGGAAGCCTGCAATACTGGGCCGGAACCGTTTATTCGCTATGACAACCCGGCCTTGCGCCGCGACCGTCTGGCTTGGGTCAAACAACACTACGTCCGTGACGAAACGCTGACTGCGGCCAATGCAAGGCTCGTTTCGGCACAAAACAACATTGCGCTGGCGCATCAATGGGGTGGTGGCGAAGTCGCTTCCGCTGACGGGATGCGCTTCGTGGTGCCGATCCGCACGGTGCATGCGGGACCCAATCCAAAGTACTTCGGACAGCTCAAAGGTGTGACATGGTACAACTTGCTTTCCAATCAATTCACCGGGCTCAACGCGATCCCAACTCCCGGCACATTACGGGACAGCTTGGTTCTGTTGGCCGTTGTGCTCGAACAGCAAACCGAATTGAAGCCGACGCAGATCATGACGGATACGGGGGCTTATAGCGATGTTGTGTTTGGGTTGTTCCGCTTGTTGGGTTACCGCTTCAGTCCGCGTATAGCGGACATCGGCGGAACACGTTTCTGGCGCATCGATCCAAAAGTTGACTATGGCGAACTCAACACGATTTCCCAGCATCGGCTTTCCCTGCAACGCATCACACCCCATTGGGACGACATGCTGCGGCTGGCCGGCTCACTCTTGTTGGGGCGGGTACCCGCGACCGGCATCATGCGCACGTTGCAGGTCGGAGATCATCCGACGCGGCTTGCGCAAGCCATCGCGGAGTTCGGGCGCATCGACAAAACGTTGCACGTCCTAAACATGATCGACGACGAAAACAAGCGTCGAGGCACGCTGACCCAACTCAATCGCGGCGAGGGACGGCACAGCTTGGCTCGTGTCGTATTCCATGGCAAGCGAGGCGAACTGCGGCAACGCTACCGGGAAGGCCAGGAGGACCAGCTTGGAGCGCTCGGACTCGTGGTCAACATGATCGTGCTATGGAACACGATTTACATGAACGCGGCGCTTGAGCAACTGCGACAGGAGGGATTCCTGGTTCGAGACGAAGACGTGGCGCGCCTGTCTCCATTGATTTACGATCACATCAACATGCTGGGCCGTTACTCCTTCGTAATGCCGGAAACAGTGGCACGTGGCGAACTGCGGCCCTTACGCAATCCAAGCGATCCGAGTGCTTAACCGGACTTTTCGTTCCATTGTTCCAAATCCCCCTAAACGCGCCGCTAACGCGGCGCAGGGCTCCGCTGTGGCAGGCGCTAGAGGGAGTGTTGGCTCACGGGGTGGGCCAAATGAGAGTATCAAAGTGGGCCAAATCAAGTTGACAAACACACAGGCCGTGGTTTTCCGCTTTGAGGCGCCCCGCAAGGGTAAAAACATCGTCCTGATCAGGGGGCAAGGCGAGGCGCAATTGTTCATAAACGAGCCGTCCCGCTACCTGAAGGAAGGGCGCTGGCACAGGCCTTCCAGCCGCGGCGGTTGCTTCCAACCACAGGATCAGTTCTTCGGTGGCACGGCGGCCGGGACGCGATCGGGCGTTGTGTGGAGGCGTTTTGCGAGCGCGCACAGCAACTCCCAAGGCGAGCGGAACCGCGCAGGCTCAGCCACGAACCCTACCTGGGCGGGTGCGCGATCAGGGCATCGAAGCCGTCCAGATCGTTGCCGATGGCCATGGCGAGAGCGAGCAGTTTTTCGAGCGCCTGCAACGGCTGCTCAAAGGTGACGGTGATGCGGCCGGGCTCCAGATGCACGCCGGGCGGCAGGCTGTTGAGTTCCTGGTTCACGATAGCGGTGGGAGCTTCGACGAGCACGCGCGGCCGCTCTTTTTGCTCGCGGTGCAACCGGTCGAGAATGGAGTGCAGGCGTTCCCGGCGTTGCACTTCGAAAGACACGGCCTGGCCCGCGGCGAGCCCGCGGAGGTGCCGGACAACTTCTTCCCGGTTGGCAAGTCCATTTTTGCCGAGGGTGCGGCGGACGAGCGGCTGCAGGATTTGTTGCGCACGGCGGCGTCCGACGCCGAGCGAAGATTCCAAAGCGGCGCGGTCCACCCAAGGGGAGGGAAGCGCTTCGAGTTGTTCAATGGCGGCTTCGAGCCGTGTATACCAGACCGGTTTGTCGGGCACGCTGTTCGCTCCGTGCAATTTTACTAAAGGATTGAGAGATCTCTCTTTAGCAACTCTTGTCAGAATACCACAATCTACTGCGATTATGCGCATGTGCGCAAAATACGCGTTTTGGTGTATTTTGAGTGGCCCGGCGGGGTCGTTCCTGCGTCGTGAGAAGATATTGGTTCTCGCGATCCAGGAGCTGTTACAATCGTTTTCATGGAGCTTCTTCCCGCACCCGCACCCCTACCGGGCCCTCCGGACGCGCCCGAAAACTCTCCCGGCGGCGGCTTGCTCGCCCGTCTTCTCGCCCAGGCCGAGGCCAGTTTCCGTGCCGCCCGCGCCGGATCGACCCTCCGCGCCTACTCGCACGACTGGCGGGAATTCCGCGCCTGGTGCGAGCAGAATGCGCTGGTTGCGCTGCCCGCAAGTCCTCAAACGGTCATCCTTTATAGCACCGACCTTACGAAAAACGAGCGCAAGAAGTGGAACACGCTCTCCCGGCGGTTAGCCGCCATCAGCCAACTGCACAGTCAGGCCGGCTTCGAATCGCCCACCCGGACCTGGGCGGTGAAGCAGTTTTTGCAGGGCCTGCGGCGGGAATTGGGCGTCGCTCCAGTCCGCAAAAAGCCGGTGCTGGTGGATGACCTCAAAGAGATCCTGAAGCAGATTCCCGATACGATGCTCGGGAAGCGGGATCGCGCCTTGCTCCTGCTGGGATTTTCCGGCGCCTTCCGCCGGTCCGAACTCGCCGCCTTGAACGTCGAGGACATTGAAGAGCAACGCGACGGCATCGCGGTGAAGATCGGCCGCAGCAAAACCGATCAGGAAGGGGAGGGAAGAAGGATCGGAATTCCGCCGGGGGACGATCGGGCGACCTGCCCCATCGGTGCGCTCGCCGCATGGTCCTCCGCCGCACAGCTCACCTCCGGTCCGCTGTTTCGCTCGGTAAACCGGCACGGCCAAGTGCTCGACAGGCGGCTCTCGGGCGAAGGCGTCGCGATCGTGGTCAAGCGATATGTGGAAAAGCTCGGCCACGATCCGGCCCAGTTTGCCGGCCACAGTCTCCGCTCGGGGCTTGCCACCTCGGCTGCGGCTGCGGGCAAATCCGAACGCGCCATCATGAACCAGACCGGGCACCGCAGCGTGACTACACTGCGCCGCTACATCCGCGAGGGAAATCTGTTCCGGGAAAACGCGGCTGGCGGTATTGGCCTTTGATGCTTCTTTAGCCGCCCCGCAGCAGTCTCCATAACCGCCGTTCCCAACCGAGCACCTGGGCAGGAACGGGTTCTTCGGGCGCAATCGCAGGTTTTAGCAGGTCGGTCCGGCAATGCGAGCAGCACGCCACCGATGCCGTGTCGAGCGCGAGCGACTCCGGAGTGAGCGGTTCCCGGCAACAAGGACAAGCCGCATGCAATCGCACGCCATGCAGGCTAATAATGCCCATCCCGACAAAAATGTAAGATTAGCCGTTCACCTCGCCTGAGGGACTGCCTACCGGCTGGCTACCTCTCATCAAGTGGCGGGTTGCGAAACTGTCGCGGAGGGCATTTCTTTCCCGTAACCTGCTTTTGCAGCCAAGATGGATAGCCAAATGAGAGATGGCCAATTAGCATCGGCTTTCAAGCTTCTTGGCCGGGTGGTTTAAACTTAGCCAATTGATGTATACCTTACTCGGCTACCTCCTGAAGATGCGGCCAAGAATAAAAAAGCCAATGCAAATTGGCCTCTCCCTATTTGACCATTTATCTTGGCCTCCTAAACTGCTTTTTCGACAAACGCAGATGCCTGCGGGGACACCACCAATTCGGCCTGGGCAATAACATTGCGCAAACGGGTATTCGTTTCCTCCGAGGATTCCTGGCCGATGTACAATTTCCTCTACCGATGCACTAACTACATCAACTGTATCCGATGCCCTGCTCACACCAGGCCCTTGGGCGCACCACCGTCACCCGCGTCAGATTCAGACACCCCGGTTCACCTCCACTCAATACCGCAAGGCGCTGGATTGCCCAAAGTTCCTCATGATACGCTTTCCAGCCGCGAGACGGAATGTTCTGGGGTTCCGACGTACACCCCCTTAGGGCGGTTTTGGGCCGTGCAGGCTGGGGGCATGACTGCCAACTCAAGCATCAAGCGACTGATTCTACGAGCCGGCTTCCGCCACGTGAGCCCCACGGCCATTTGTGCGATCACCGTGTCGATTCCCTTCGATCTCAGGGAATTCGGTGAGGTCTTCCGCACTGTCCCTGGTTGGGGCAATCGCGGGTTCGACTTGCAGCAGGCCATGGGAAGGCCTCTAAAAGAGAGCTTCTGGCGGATTGACAAGTCTTTGTCTTTGCAATAGTCTATAGGGCGTTTGTGGAAGCCTCTAATAATGGAGGGAATTAGGCCGATGGTATAATTGAAGACTAACATGTCAAGGCGCTTTTCTTATCTGCTCACCTGCTACAGCTATCCGCCGGTTCTTGGAGGATCGGAGATAGAGGCGCAAAGGGTTTCGGCTGAACTGATGAAGAGAGGCCACTGGGCGAAGGTTGTCTGTGCAGGGGGTGGGCCGATGCCGCGGGTGGTCGATTGGGTGGACCCGTTCGGCGTCCGGGTAAAAATACTTTCGCGTCACTGGCCAGCTTCCCTACGATTCTACATCTTCGCGCTTGAGGTAGCTTGGACACTCTTCCGGGAACGTGCCAACTACGAAATCGCCTACTTCCTCATGACAGGGCTACATGTGGTGACCGGCACGCTGATGGCGCGGCTGCTTGGGAAGAAGATTGTGATGAAATTCTCATGCAGCGGCGAGATCGTCCGGATGAAAGATTCGTGGGTGGGGCGGCTGGAAGTGGGGCTGCTGCGGCGTTATGCTGCGAGTCTTTTGGTTCTGAATCCTGGCATGGTGCAGGAGGCGCTGGACGCCGGGTTCTCTCGTGAGCAGATTGGCTGGATGCCAAACCCAATTGACATCGATAAGTTTAGTCCTTGTTCAGAGGAAGAGCGGCTGCGGTTTAGGCAGGAACTGGGTGTGAGCGCGGACACTCCGCTGGTTGTTTTTGTCGGCAGACTGGTCGAGCAGAAGAAAATTCCGTGGCTCCTGGGGTCATTTGTACACGTTGTGCGGGAACAGCCAAATGCCATGTTGGCGATTTTGGGCGATGGTTCTTTGGGCGAAGAAATGACGCAACTGGCCATGAGTCTTGGTTTGGAGAAGAACGTTTTATTCACGGGGCGAGTGAGTTCGGATGGCGTGTTGAAGTGGTTGCGGGCAGGGGATGTCTACACCCTGATTTCAGCGGTGGAAGGGTTGCCATGCTCGTTGATTGAGGCAATGGCAACGGGAATCGCTCCGGTTGTGAGCGACATACCCGCGCATACCCAAATTGTGGACCATGAAACTCATGGCTTGATCACCGAGTTGGGGAATGAGACGTCCGTAGCCCAGGGGTTGCTTCGCATGTTGAGAGATGCGGAACTCCGCAAGCGGATAGCCGTGGCATCGCGGGAGCGCATTGTCAGGCAGTTTTCCATCCAACACGTTGGCGATTGCTATGAAGAGCTTTTCGCCAATGTCCTCGGCCCCAAATAAAGGGACCAATCGTGCCGCTTTCCCTCTCTATGCTAACGGTCGAGAATCTTCGCCGGTTTTGGTCGCACCGCGTTATCCGTAATGTAGCGATGCTGTACCTGATGCAGCTCGGCACCTACGTGCTGCCGCTGCTGGTGTTGCCATACCTTTCCCGCGTTCTGAGCCCGGAAAAATATGGGACCATCATGTTTGCTCAGGTCTTCATGTACTACTTCTGGATGCTGAGCGATTATGGATTCACGTTAACAGCAACTCGACAGATCGCCGCTTGCCGGGATGACATGCCCGCGGTTTCCAGGATTTTCAGCAATGTCATGATGGCACGATTGTTTTTGATGATCATTGGGTTCTGCATCATGATTGTTGTGGTTCTAGCCACTCCTAAAATGAGAATGAATTGGCCGTTGTTTCTCATCGCGTTTCTAGGTGTAGTGGGTAACACGCTATTTCCTCAATGGTTGTTTCAAGGCTTGGAGAAGATGGAGCACATGGTGTTCCGCGATCTGACGGCGAAGGTCCTCGCTTTGATCTGCATATTCATTTTTGTACATAGCGATAAGGACTATCTGTTGGCGGCTGGATTGCAGCCCGGAGGCATGGTGGTGGCTGGCATTCTGAGTCTGTTCATGGTGAGGCGTATGACCGGAGTACGTTTCATATGGCCTGCCTGGGGCGGAGTGTGGGGTGAATTGAAGGGGAGTTGGCCGGTGTTTGTATCCGTCGCGGCGAGTACAACATGCCCATCCACGAACATGTTTCTGCTGGGGCTGACCGCACCTCCGGAGATGGTGGCCTATTACGCGAACGGCTTTCGCCTGATTGTCGCAATCCGTATGTTAGTATCGCCGCTGGTAACAGCAATCTACCCGTATGTAAGCAACATCGCGGTCAGTTCGAGCAAGAACGCGGTGGGGTTTGTGCAACGCTATGCATTCCTGTTGTCGGCTCCGTTTTTGGCTGTGTCCGTGATACTTATGGCAGTTGCGCCGCTGTTGGTGCACGTCATCTTCGGACCTAAATATGTTTATACAGGTGTGTTGTTGCAGGTAATGTCGCCAGCGCCATTTCTCTTTGCTTTTTCACATTGTTACTGCACGTATTTCATGCTGGTGTTCGGCTATGACAAGCAATGGTCGAAGCTGGTTTTAGGAAGCGTCGTTTTGAATTTTGCGGTGCTGATCCCGCTGATGTATTCGATCCAGCCGACAATGGCGCTGGCGGTTACTGGCACTGTGGTTGACGCGTCCATAGCGGTTGCGTCATACGTATTCTACCGGAAGCATGCCAGTGAGGCCGCAAGCCGGACAATAGCCGATTCCGGCACTGCGATAGCTGACAAGGTTATGGCTGCTGAATAAACTCAGACATCCTGATCCCACTCAGCGATTCTGGACGGAATGTGGAATTTCAAAGGAGCCGGTTTCCGGCCCAAGTATCACTCCGTGTCCGGCTAGAACCGCCTCCGATATATCTTCGAACTTATAATGTCCTTACCGGCGAGGTGGTCGTTGGCGCCGACTGGCTGCACCAAATCTGAAAATAATAGGTCGTTTCGGATGTTAACCCCGTAACCTGTATAGTGCGTTCCTGCGTTGCCGATGTATCTGCTTCTGTCTGCGACCAGGTGGTCGGGTCTGAGGACGTGCCGTAGCCCACGTAGCAGGCTGTTGAGGGATCAGGCGCGTGGAAGGCCGCAGTGAACCCACTGGATGAAATCAGGGGAGTGCGGACATTCAGTACCCACCCGAGAGCGTCCTGCACGCCAGGTTGATTAGCTCCTATATCGGTGTCGTCTGTTGCGCGATTTGGTCCCCCTGAAATATAAGGCGAAGACTGCGTAAACTGAAAACTGGCACTCGATGGGTTGTCCCACCTCGAGCCTGCCACTCGGGCTGCAACGGTAGAGTCAGTCGGAATCCACGTATTGGTTGATCCCCTCCAGGAGGTTACCCAATCGGCCGCCTTGGAGTCTCCGCTCATCGTCTGCGAGTTGGTGTAGCCAGGGATGAGCAGGTTGTTCGACCAGTTGTACACGCCATTCGCGAAGCACGAGATCCCGGCTGTACCCTTGAGTAGAGAGCAGTTCGGCGATCCGGTCCCACCGCCGCCCCAATCAAGTGCCACTCCGTTTAACCCGTTGTCGTCATTCACGAAAACGGCATTGTTCGTGAACTTGAATCCCTCAACCATTTTTGAAACACCACTTACGACGGCCGGGGAATTGCCGGCTGCGGAATAGCAAGTATTGTGGTCTACGATCACATCTTCGCCGCCAAACCAAATAAGGAAGCACGGTCCGTGTGCAATGGTGTTTGAATATAAGGTGCTCCGGTAGACGTACCCGTTAATATTTGCCAGCAGATTATTCGTCACTGTGTAGCGGCGTGCCATGGGACCCATGACGGTAGCAAACTGGAAGTTACCATTTGTCTCAATCCCACCGCTCGTATCGTGGATGTAATTAGAAGTGATAGATACATCCCCAGAAGTGAAAATGCAAGGCGCTGTACAGGCTGAGGCTATGGAACTTACAAGAATGGACGGCCCATCATTCTGGAAATCCCTAAACCCGCCAGTGATCTCGTTCCCCTTGATTAGCACTTTATTACAACGCTTACACTCAATCGCTTGGCGGTTGGGGTATACCAGACCGTTGTTTTGCGCCGATCCATAACGATACTTTGCTAATGTGTTAAAGAGATTACGTTGGATTGTTACGTTCGATGGAATTGTCAAGTAGTTATTGGCGCCGCTGTCGTCCATGTGGTATAGAATCCCGTGGCTCTCTTCGTAGTTATTCGAATACCTCATCGGCCCAGGACCATAGCTCGATATGATCTGCAATGAGCCACCGCCAAAATACTGGCTCAGCGATGCATTGATATCATCATAAGATGTGCAACTGGTCCATGAACCCGTGGTGAACGTGCAAGACGCCACCAGACCATGAGTGTACTGTCCTGCCCCATTCTTTGGCCAGTCCGCCCCTACCGCCGTTGTGCAGCCTGAGCATGTGGCCGTAGTTCCGCTCGGCAACGTTGCAATAACAGCACAGTCGGACGGGCGAACGGTGACGTAACCTATCCCACTTGTCGAGCTGGTGAGGGTCACCGATGAGGCCCCTACGGATGGGCAGTTCCCGATCCCTGTATTGTAAAATCCGCCTCCAACAGAGAGGACCGCGCCGGCCGGCGTTTGAGCAAAGTCAGAATAGAGTCGCGCCGGACGCCAATAGTCGATGCCGGTCAAGTAGTTGTCTGCGAAATCCACATAGCTGCCATCCCAGTACATCGGCACGTATTGCCGTTCCGGATAGCCGAGCCCGGTTATCCAGTTCCGCTTTACTGCGATGTAGGAATTCGACGGCTTGGTAACAATGCGTAATGGCCATGGGGCCGGATCGGTTGTGTCAGACTGGTTAGAGTTTGCTGCAGTAAAGTCAATGCCAGGACCAATGTACCAGTGATGCGCCATTTCACTGAAGAGCAGCGAATTGTAGCCATAAGGGCTCGTTACGGTTGTGGCCGTCGTAATTGTGGGCTGCCATTGCGCCGTGTTGCTCGCTGCCTGCCACCCTGGCCCGGTGCGGACGCCATCGGGAGGATAAACCCCATTGGACCGCACGGTAATATAGTTAGAGTGGCGCGGAGGAAATGGCATGATGTTAAACTGCCCGGTACCCGCTGTTCCAAGGCTCACTACGCCCGTGCATGACGGCCACGCAGTCAATTGCAGCGTGCTGCCGGATACCGAGGATGCACAATAATCCGCACCGCTTTGCAATCCCGTCGGAATCGTTGCATAGGTAGGCGTGTTGTTGGCCACGCGTACGCGGTCACCGTTGGAATAGGTATTGTTCCTGGTGACAACCGTGAGTACGTTTGAGCCCGTATTATACGAACTGATTTTATCCGCATCCACCGCTGTAGGAATCGTGACAAACGCCGTTCCCACCGCGCCAGCCGGGATGATTACAACTTGACATGCACTCACCTGATTTGATGCCGCAGTGTTAATCTTCGCCTGTAGATCCGATAGGTCGCTCGCCGCCGTCTGCGTCGTGCAACCAGCCTCCGATGGCTGCGGAATGGAAAATGTCTCCGGAAGCGTGGCAACAACCGGATGAGGACTCGGTACGGCTGGAATCGTGACGGTCTGATCGGATGAGCATCCCCACCCGCTGCCATTGTGCGAACACGCCCGGAAGTGGACCACGCGGCCAGCGTCCATATCCGTCGTGGCATTCAGACCGCTTACAGTTAACTGCTGCCCGGTAGCGGCGTAGCTTGGCTGATAAGCATACAATACGCGCCCGTAGGCATTCGTCGGCCCCCAATCGACACGCTGATTGTCAGGCGCTACGTCGGTATTCCAGGTCACGCGAAAGGAGGAATGTCCCCCATTGACGGCGTTATCGTCAACCACTAGATTGGTAACCGCTGGTTGGCCATGGAGCACCATTATGCCGAGAGTAAAGAGCAATATGTTTCTTTGCATGATCTATCTTCCTTATGGTAACAACACCGTCGAGATGACAGGGTATTGTTTCGCGGTCGCAGTCCCGCATGATGCAGGAAGCGCATAGCCGGCGCCTGTTCCTGAAGGTGAATTCGAACAGACTACTACCCGCTTTTCAGAACCGTAGTTAAGAGTGTTGGAAAAACCTGCCGCGATCGCCCCGGACATCGCTGGAACCAACGTGGTATTTGCGTCTTCGCTGCCGATGCACTGGTAGTAAATCCCTGGCTGCAAAACCAGACTGCTCCTGAATGTAACCACAGCGTTGCCGCTGCCGCCCGGCGCTACCAGCGTGCCCTGTGCGAGCGTATTCATGTTAGCGTCCATGTACCCGATTATCAGGCCCTTCCCTGCCCCCGGACCTGTGCCGAGAATGACACCCGCTTTATTCAGCGTCATGGCGTAAGGCGCGGCAAACTGCGTGCATGCGAACGCCCCCGTATTGTCCGAATTCCAAACGATGGCAGTGTTGTTTTCGCCAGGAAAGCCATAAGGTGCGAAGTAACCCTGGCCTGCCGACAGGACCGGCCCCGCTATAGCCCCTACCGCAACCCATGTATTCTGCGCAGCGCAGGTCTTCAGCATGTTCGTGGCAATGTTGAAGATAAATTCCCGGCTTGTTGAGACACAGGTAGCAGGATCCGCCGTCACAAGGCGGAATGGCTCTGTTTGGGATGCCCCCGAAAAATCGTTCGCTCCCAACCAGGTGTTCGCGCTGACTTTGAGTGGAACTGCGTTGGTAGTGTCAATGGTGCAGGGTACAGACGAACAGTTAGCCGCAAGCGCTCCGCTGGCACCCGCTTCGTAGCCGAATTGTGTCCAGGTGTTTGCCGCTTTGCAAAAATACAAATAATAACCCCCTCCATTCACCGCCGCATCGGTTGCGAACCGCACATCTCCAATGTTGCAAGTGCCTGGCAGGCTCCCGACCGTAACGGTAGGTATCGACCCCGATGAGCCACTTCCGGCCCCCCCTCCCGCAACTGACCACACATTTGTTGCCTGACAGTTGTACAGCGCCGCTCCACTCGGCGCGCTGAGGTTGAAAAAGATCTCGCCCGCACTGCATGCCGCGGGTAGCACCGTCCCTGTCTTTGCCGGTTTGGTTGTTGCGGCTTTTGAAAAATCCACATTTCGACTCTGTGTCCGCAGGTCGACCTGTGTCTGTGCCCATCCTGCCGCCACAAAGATTAGACTCGAAGAAAAGATTAATCTCATCAATTTTACCCTTCTTTCGGAAACAGCCTTTACAACCAGCCGATCCTGTCAGAAAGCCTAACAGACCACCGGAAGCTATAGGCTTACTTGTTTGTGGGAAGTATCTGAATTTGCGGCAAATAAAAAATCTGTTTCCATGTGATTGAAGAAGGTTTGCTCGGTTTCGCGGCGCGAGGCGGCACGGGATTACCTGCCGGGCCAGAGGGCGGGGCTGTGCATAATTTAAGTGGTTGACTCAGCGGTGTTTATAATTCGGTTTTTTCTAACGACAGCAGCAATTCACCGCAAGATATCTGTACCGCGCTGCACATTTCGAAGGCGACGCTCTATCGCCATCTGCCTGGCAAGAGGGCAGTTGGCGCTACCGCACATGAGCGGACTCCGGCTGTCGAACAAGCCTGAGATGCGGGTCCAAATCGGAGGCTCCAAGTCCTCTGTGCATAAAGTCCTATTTTTACGCTTATTCCGGCTCAACCCGTTATAGAACCCATTGGAACGGGTGATACAAGACATGTCTCGGCCGCGTTGAGTATACTGAACTACAATGGGCATCACCTATTACGAAGCCAGAAGCCTGTGGGAAGCCCGCCTGGCTGGCAAGTCTTTTGAGCGCATGGCGATGATTGCCCACCAGAGAGTGTACCTGCATCCCGCCGAACTGGAAACGTTGCGTACTGATATCCGTAAACGGGAGAAGTCAGGTAACCCTACTCCGCTCAGCGACTACAAGTTCGGTGAGTACATTGATCGCTTTTGCCGGGAGCTGCTTGGCGTTAACCGTCTTGATATCATCGACTATTCGCCTTATGAGGGCGCCACTATCGTCCACGACATGAACCAGCCCATCCCCGACAATATGAAGGACTGCTTCGACCTGGTCCTCGAAGGTGGCTCATTGGAGCATATTTTCGCGTTTCCGGTCGCTATGGGAAACCTCATGCAGATGGTGAAAACCGGCGGCACGATGTTCCTCACAACTCCCGCCAATAACCTATGTGGCCATGGATTTTATCAATTTAGCCCGGAATTGATGTTTCGCGTATTTTGCCCGGAAAATGGCTTCGAAGCGCCCAGCGTGATGTTTCTTGAAGCATCTTTCCCAAGCGTGGAACTCACCCCGGCCCGGGGGCTCTTCCAGGTCACCGATCCAGCCGCCGTGGGTGGGCGGGTCGCGTTACGATCTAGCCGCCCCGTCATGATGATGGTTCAAGCCAAAAAGATCAAGCATGTCAAACCGTTCCAAACCCCGCCACTGCAGAGCGATTATGTGGCGCTGTGGAACGAGGGCGATCCTTCCGGAGGAACAACGGAAAAACAGAACTGGATGGGCAAAGACACTCTAAAGCGCCTCATCCAGAGCATGCCCGATTCCTGGCGGAATCGCATTAGTGGTTACCGCGAGAATCTCGAATGCTCGTTGCGCAATAAAAGATTCTACCGGAATCTCAATGGCTAACGCCTCAGCTTGGGGCTTCCATCTTTTGCCGTAGCCTGGCAACGATTCATTAGGGATTCCCCGCGATGCACAGCCCGGAACCGAGGCACGCTACTTGGGCGGAACTTCCTTGGAATTGTCTCAAGAACAAGGGACGGAAAATTCGCCGGATACCGGCAATTACGGATCTTTTCAGGTCTCTTGTCCGCAATATTGAGGACGTGCTATTCTCAAATCAAACTTCATCGGAAGTCCTTACCTTGTACAATGTTGAGTAAGGATCAAGACCATGGATTCTAAAAACAGCCAGTCAATCGGTTAGGAGAGCAGCAATGAGGCACGCCGCAGTCAAAGCGATTGAGTACGTCCTGCCTGAAGCTATCATCTCAACGGCCCAGCTCGCGGCCGAATTTCCGGAATGGTCGGTCGCCAAAATCGATGCCAAGACGGGAATCTCCTGCCGCCATATTGCCGCCCAAGATGAATGTGCGTCCGATCTTGCCGTGGCGGCAGCTCAAAAGCTCTTCGCCAGTGGCGCATGCACGGCGGCTGATATCGATTACGTCCTTCTCTGTACGCAAAGCCCAGATTACCTTTTGCCAACAACAGCCTGTCTGATTCAGAACCGGCTCGGCATCCCAACAACCGCCGGTGCGCTTGACTTTAATCTTGGCTGCTCCGGCTATGTTTACGGCTTGGGCCTTGCAGAGGGGCTGATCTCCTCAGGCCAGGCTTCCAACGTCCTTCTCCTAACGGCGGAGACGTACAGCAAATATTTGCACCCGAAAGATCGCAGTGTGAGGACCATTTTTGGCGACGCCGCCGCCGCCACATTGCTCACCGCGGTTGACAGCCCAGCGGCCCTTCTTGGTCCATTCATTTACGGCACTGACGGCGCAGGTGGTCAGAATTTGATCGTTCGCGCTGGAGGTCTACGATCCCCACGTTCGGAGGCTACCGCGCATGAAGAAGAGGATGAGCAGGGCAACATACGCTCTACCGATAATCTTTTCATGAACGGGCCGGAAATCTTCACCTTCACACTGTCGGTTGTGCCAGACACCGTGCGCCGCTTGTTAGCCCGGGCGGAAGTAACGTTCGAACAGATCGATCTGTTTGTATTCCACCAGGCAAACCGGTTCATGCTCGAGCACCTGAGGAAGGGGTTGGCCATACCGCAGGAGAAATTTCTGATTGCCATGAGCGACTGCGGGAATACCGTGTCCTCGACGATTCCGATCGCACTGAAGCATGCTGCCGCAAGTGGAAAGCTGCAACAGGGATCTTTGGTGATGTTGGTAGGTTTTGGCGTCGGCTACTCTTGGGGCGCGACGCTGCTGCGTTGTGAGCAGGCCATCGAATAATAAGCAACTCCCCCCTTCTCAGCAATATGGACAATATATCACGCTCACGTACTGCGGCCATATGGGGAACATATGGCCGCAGTACGTGAGCGTGTTCCTGTCGAAATAATGTTAAAGTGGGAAGTGTTGGGCCTGCCCAAAAACTCCGATTGCAAAGTGAGATCGTTATGGCCAATAAGCTCGTTCAATTAGAGTTCAATGAGTTGTGTCCGTCTTTGATGGATCAATTTATCTCTCAAGGTCATTTGCCAAACTTTGCTGCTCTCAAGAATCAGTCGCATGTGTTTGTGACGGATGCACAAGAAGAACAGGAAAACCTTGAACCTTGGATCCAATGGATCACCGTCCATACCGGTCTTACTTATGCGCAACATGGCGTTTTCGATTTGGGCGATGGGCACAAGCTGGAAGTTCCCCGTGTGTGGGACTTGATCGGGCGCCTGGGAAAGAAGGTTTGGATCTGCGGCAGCATGAACGCCTCCTTCCAACGGCCCATTGACGGATACATCTTACCTGATCCCTGGTCCACTGGCATTCAACCTTATCCGAAAGGCGTCTTCGAGGAGTTCTTCCATTTCGTCTGCGCTAATGTTCAGGAGCACACCAGAGAAAAGTCGGTCGTCTCTAAGGCGGATCAGCTTCGCTTTATCAAGTTCATGGTCACCAATGGCATGGGTTTGGAGTCGGTGACCAAAATAGTTAAACAATTGCTCGAAGAGCGTGGCGGTTCAAACCGCTGGAAGCGCGCTGCCATTCTTGACAGGTTGCAATGGGATGTATTTTCCTGGCATTGGAAACTTACCCAACCGGCCTTTTCCACATTCTTTGCTAATTCCACGGCCCATCTGCAGCACATGTACTGGCGGAACATGGAGCCTTCGAAGTTCCGGGTTCAACCGACCGAAGCCGAGCAGGCAGAATACGGAAACGCTGTGCTCTTCGGCTATCAAAAAATGGATGCCCTGGTTGGTAAGTTGCTGAACCTGATTGACGACGAGACCACGGTAACCTTCGCATCCGCTCTCAGTCAGCAGCCCTGCCTAAAGTACGAAGATAGCGGGGGTAAACTCTTTTACCGCCCGGAAACGCCTTCCGAACTGTTCCGTTACGCTGGAATCACGGCTCAGGCGGAATATGCTCCGGTAATGTCCGAGCAGTTCCATCTCTACTTCAAGACCGAACGGGAAGCGCAAGACGCAGCGGTGAAACTGGAGCAACTTCGCCTGGGGGATCGCAAAGTGATGTTCGTGAAGTCTCATGGCAATGAGGTATTTGCCGGCTGCACTATTTTCACGAAGGTGGATACCTCCGCCATGGTCACCAACGGCGAAGGCGCGTCACGGCGCTTCTTTCAGCTGTTTTATGACTGCCACTCCGTGAAGAGCGGGATGCATCATCCGGATGGTATCTTCTGGGTTTCGACGCCACAGCGGACACATAGCATTCATAAGGACAAGCTGCCGTTGACGGCAGTTGCTCCGACTATTCTGGCGCTGGCGAATTGCCCGATACCCGAATCCATGACGGCACCCGCGTTACGCGCCCCCGTGCCGGCGCACCAGTGACTTTACGCTCCTTCGACCCGAGGCGCCACGAAGACCTGAATAGCTGATTCACCAACCGCGTGCTCCCCGATATCCCCGCGGGCGTCATGCTTCCCCCTCTTATGAAGTTTCAAAACTTTATAGATAGCGTCTAGCGGGAGTATGTGGAGCACATGCCGAAGACGTTATCGCCATATGAAAAGGAAATGCAGTATCGCGTCCGCCGGCATCGAGCGGATTTCCTGGGATGAACGGAGTTCATTATCCGATTAACCGGCCAATCTCTGCCCGTTTTCAGGGGAGATCGAGTTTTCGGACGATAGAGATGATCTTGGAGAGTCGGTTAGCGAGGCGTTCGAGGTGGCAAACAGGGGACAGCCCGCATGATTCCGGCAAAAGACGCCGGAAACATG
>CAIRSA010000385.1 GCA_903881085.1 uncultured Acidobacteriia bacterium | reverse complement strand
GACGGAGGGGACGGACCGCATTGTCCCCGTTGAATTTCACTACGGGGACAATGCGGTCCGTCCCCTCCGTCCCCTTGGTGTTAGATAGTGGTCCACTTTTCCCAGGTTTGGCGCAATTCGATCAGCGCCTGCACGCGGTCGGTCACTTTCACCGACTCTTCAACAAAGCACCAGCCGTCCCAGTTCATGGCATTGAGGAGCTGGAATTGCTGTTGATAGGGGAACTTATTCCCGTCGTACCAGCGCATGTGCAGAGTGTCGCCCAGCTTATCTTTGACCGTGGCGAAGTTTTCGGCGAAGCGGCCACCCTCGTTATCGCGCACGTCGCCATTGAGTTTCGCGCGGACGTTTTTCTGTTCCACCATGCTGAGAATTTTGGCGATGTTGGGCAGCGTGCCTACGGGGCCATGGCATTCCAGCCGTACCTTTTGGCCATGGCCAGCGGCGAATTTTCCAACTTCATTTACTGCGCGCGCGATCTGCTCCAGCGTCTTTTCTTCGGGCACGCTCTTCTGAAACTGATTGGGGAATACGCGGATGCCGGTTGCGCCGGTGTCGTGGGCGAGCAGCACATGCGCCTTCGCCGCTTCGATCGCATTGCGCAGCGCGGCCTCATCGGGCCAGTCAAAACGCTCGGCGCTGTTGATGCCGACCAGCTTCACCGGACTGCCGGCAAATTGGCGTTTGACTTCGCGGCGCGCGGCGGCATCGAGTGTGAGCTCCACTCCATGCTTGTATTTGGCCGAGGTGCGCAACTCTACGCCGAGCACTTTCGCTTTGGTGCAGTTGGCGATGGTGGTGGGGATGTCCCAATCGGCACCCCATTGATAGGAGGTTAGCCCGAACTTCATTTTTGTTGTGGGCTTGGCGTGGGCAAGCGCGCCGGCAGCGGCGGCGAGAAAGGTGCGGCGGGTAAGATCTTGCATGGCTCAATTCTACCCCAATTGCATCGGTCACCCAATTGTTATATAGTGTCAGGCAACTGGTTTGGCCCATCAACGGGGGGAGACCAGAGTAATACAATGCAAGGGGCGGAAATGAATAAATACCGAGACGTATTGCTGGGCGTGTGCCTGGCGTTTCTTACAGCGACTGGACTGTTCGCGCAGAACAACCTCAGTCAGCAGATTTCTGGAACAGTCACCGATGCGAGCGGGGCCGCGCTGGCCAACGCTACCGTAACTGTTACGAACACCGAAACGGGGCTTTCCCGAACAATCAAAACAAATGCTTCCGGCAACTATGTGGTTCCGGAATTGCCGACCGGCAAATACAAAGTGACTGGTGAAGCCCCTGGCTTCAGCAAGCAGATCATTGACGACAACCCACTCAACACCAACGTCAGCATCACTGTCAATCTGAAAATGCAGGTTGGCAGCCAGACCGAATCGGTCACGATTCAGGCCGATGCCGTTGTCGTCGAAACTTCGAACGGCGAACTGGGCTTCACGGTAACCGGCGAACAGGCGAGCGAACTGCAGCTTAACGGACGCAACTTCCCTGAACTACTGGCACTGCTGCCCGGCGTTTCCACTACCTACACCGATGGCTTCGGCCTCTTCGGCGGCTACGGCGTAAACAACAGCGGACAGTCCATCAACGGCGGACGCACGGACACGACAACCTGGAACCTCGACGGCGCGGACAACAAAGACAACGGCGGCGGCGGTAACAACTTCGTGAACATCAACCCCGATGCCATTGGCGAATTCCGTGTGCTGACCAGCAACTTCAGCGCTGTGTCGGGCACCAGTTCCGGCGCGGTGGTGAACATCTCAATCCGCAGCGGCACGAAGGGTTTTCATGGCAAGCTTTATGAGTATTGGCGCAACGATCACCTTCTGGCGACGTCGTTCAACGGCGCTGGGCTGCCCAAGCCTAAGCTGCGCTGGAATAACTTTGGAGGCAACATCGGTGGACCTATTCTGCTGCCCAAGACCGGCTTCAATCGCGGCCGCGACAAGCTGTTTTTCTTTTATAGCGAAGATTTGAAGTATCTGCGCACCGGGGCAACCACTTCCTGGACAGTTCCCACGGTGGCCCAAAAGACAGGAAATCTCGGCACCCTGAATATCAAGGATCTGTCAGGCGTTCCCTTTCCGAATAACATTGTTCCGGCCAGTCAGATTAACCCCAACATGGCGAAGTTGATTAGTATCTATCCGAACGCGAATCAGGGTACCTCCACATTCTCCGGCAACCTGACCACTCCGACCGATGTGCACCAGGAAGTGATCAAGGTTGACTACAATCTGGACGAGAAGAATCAGATCAGCTTTCACTACGTGCATGACTTCTATAAGGCCTTGCAGAACACTACGAACGTGGTGCAGTATTATCGGGAGATTCCCGGTTTGAACGCGTCCATCCAGTGGAACAAAGTAATCAGCCCGACCTGGATCAACCTTGCGCAGTTTGCCTTCAGCGGTAACGTGATCATTGAGCAGAAGGACCTGGTGGCCAATCCGATTTTTAATCTGAACGGTACGTTCACGCGCACTGGCCTGGGTATCAATCTGCCAACGATCTATCATGCTTCCGATGTCATTCCGCAGTTCGCCATCCAGAATATGACGACGCTCGGCGTGAGTCCTCTGAACTTCAACAACTTTAACCGCATCTTCAACGTGAAGGATACTTTGACCAAAATCATGGGCAATCACACGTTTACGATGGGCTTCCTGTTCATGCGCAGCCGCAAGAACCAGGATAATCCGCCGGCGATCAATGGGCAGTATAGCTTCCAGAGCTCGCGCACACCCAGCACGGGCCAGGGCCTTGCTGATTTCTTCCTGGGCGCATTCCAATCCTACACGGAATTCCCCAGCGTTCGCGAAGGCTGGTATCGCTTCTCGCAATTCGAGCCTTACTTCCAGGACGACTGGAAGATCAGCCGCCGCCTGACGGTGAACCTCGGCCTGCGCTGGAGCTACATGCAGCCGCAGTATAGCGCTTTGAACAATACGGTGCAGTTCCTGCCGCAATACTATGATCGCAGCAAGGCCGCTGTGATCAATCCTTCCACGGGAACCGTGGTGAGTGCGGCCGCTCCTTACAATGGTCTGGTTCTGACCGGCGACGGCTTCCCCGACTCGGCCAAGGGACGTATTTTGCAATACAGCGATCCGGCCGTTCTTGCACTGTTCCATGGCCTGCCGAAGGGCGGGACCAGGACGGATTGGGGCGGCTATGCTCCGCGCATCGGCTTTGCCTTTGACCTTACGGGTAAGGGGCAGACGGTTTTGCGCGGTGGCTTCGGATTAGCATATGAGCGCATCGAAGGAAACTTCATCTTCAGCGGCATCAACAACACGCCGTTCAATCCTTCCACCAGCAACAACAACGGGTTTGTTACCGATCCTTCAAACGGCGCATCGAGCGCGCTTTCCGTACAGACTATCAGCAATTCGCATGTTCTGGACATGAGACTGCCTCGCACACTGACCTATAGCCTGGGTGTGCAGCACAAGATCACTCGCGACATGATGCTGACGGTTACTTACGTAGGCTCGGCCGCCCACAACCTGTCGTACATTCAGGACATCAACCAACTCCCGCTGGGGACGCGAATAGGCAAGATCGTGCCGGGCACAACCAACTCCACGATCAATCAGAACGCTTTGCGGCCTTATCCCGGATATGCGACGATTCAGCAATACAACACGGGTGCGAACTTTGTGTATAACTCGTTGCAATCGTCTTTCAACAAGCGGTTCAAGAATGCCGGCACTTTCACCAGCGCGTTCACATGGGCAAAGGGCCGCACGGACGCCAACAATTACGGCTATACTCCCATGGATAGCTACAACCTCCGCGGCGATTGGGGTACCTCAACTTATAGCCGCAAGTTTGTATTCGTTCCAAGCTGGGTGTATCCGCTGCCCTTCTGGCGCGGCGGCGGCACGTGGTACAAGCAGGCGTTCGGCGGTTGGCAGATCAACGGCGTGGCGCAAGTTCAATCCGGCCTGCCGATCAACCCGACGATTTCCAACGATTCTGCGGCCACGACCAGCGGCAACCAGCGCCCGATGTTGGTTGGCGATCCGTATAATGGCGGTACGATCGATGGCGGCTTCCAGATCTTCAACAAGAGTGCGTTCGCCAACCCGGCAACCGGTACTTGGGGTAACCTGGGCGCCTACAACGTCTTCCTGCCGCGCTGGATCAATGTGAACAGTTCGCTGGTGAAGTCGTTCTTCTCGCACATTGGCGACCATGAGCTGAAGTGGGATGCCCGTTTCGAGATGTACAACGTGGCAAACCACCTGGTTACCAGCGGTGTGAACGTGGGCGGTTGGCAGAGCACCACGCAGGCCAACTGGGGACAGAAGACCGGCACCACGCCTCCGCGTGCGATGCAGGCTTCGGTGCGGTTGAACTTCTAGGGGAGTGTAGTTAGAACAGCGCAGGCGATTCGCCTGTTCGTTTTTAAATCTCAGGGTGAAGATCGCGGTAAGATGGTAGTTTACCCCAAACGAGGAAAACATTTTGACAGACGTGTGGTCGCCTGGTTCCTGGAGAGCGAAAAAAGCACTCCAGCAGCCGGCATACAAAAGCGAAGCCGAAGTAAACCGTGTGATGGAAGAGATCGCCAAGCTTCCCCCACTGGTGACGTCGTGGGAGATCATCGCCCTGCGCAAACAGTTGAGCCAGGCGGCCAGCGGCGAACGCTTTCTGCTGCAGGGCGGCGACTGCGCGGAAAGCTTCGATCAATGCAATTCGCCGATGATCGCCAATAAACTGAAGATCCTTTTGCAGATGAGCCTGGCGCTGGCCTATGGCAGCCATCGGCGCGTGATCCGCGTTGGCCGGTTTGCAGGCCAGTACGCCAAGCCGCGCTCCGACGATTTCGAAACCATCGATGGCACAACGTTGCCCAGCTATCGCGGCGATCTGATCAATCGGCCGGAGTTCACGGAAACTGCTCGTACCCCCGATCCGGAACTGATGCTGCGCGGCTACGAACGCGCTGGCATGACACTGAACTTCATCCGCGCGCTGGTGAGCCGCGGCTTCTCCGATCCGCACCGGTTGGAATATTGGGATCTGGATTGGGTGAAGGATTCGCCCATGGCCGAAGAGTATCGCCGCATCGCGCACACCATCGGGGATTCGCTGCGCTTCATGGAAGACGTGGTGGGCTTGCATCCGGGCGAGATGCAGTGGATCGACTTCTTTACCAGTCACGAGGGGTTGAATTTGCCGTACGAACAGGCGCAGACGCGACACGTGCCGCGCCATGCGGGTTTCTACAACCTGTCGACGCACTTTCCATGGATCGGCATGCGCACGCTCGATCTGGATGCTGCGCACATCGAATACTTCCGCGGCATTAGCAATCCGATTGCAGTGAAGATCGGTGGAATCGTTTCGCCTGAAATGTTGACGCGATTGATTGACGTGTTGCATCCGGACAACGAGCCGGGGCGGCTGACTTTGATTCATCGCTTCGGGGCGGGGAAGATTGCGCAGTTCCTGCCGCCGTTGATTGCAGCCGCGCAGCGCACTGGCAAAACCATTCTGTGGTGCTGCGATCCGATGCATGGCAATACAGAGATGACTGCCGGCGGCATCAAGACGCGGCGCTTCCATAACATCCTGAGCGAACTGGATCAGGCTTTCGACATTCACGCCGCCAATGGCAGCCGCCTGGGAGGAATGCACATCGAGTTGACCGGCGAAAACGTTACGGAGTGCGTGGGCGGCGCGCGCGAAGTGAGCGAGGCCGATCTGAAGACGGCGTATCTATCGAACCTGGATCCGCGCCTGAACTATGAGCAGGCGCTGGAGATTGCGCTGTTCGCGTCGCGCAAAATGCGCTCGATGAACGGACACACTATTCCAGCGTAAGGGCGCGATCAAACACTACATCGACCGATGACCCGTGACGGAGTTCCACTTCCTTGCCGCGGGTCATTAGCGTGCGCGCGATGCCGACGCCGGTGCCAGCGCCTGCTCCCATGCCTGCGCCTTTCCAGCCGCTGCTGCCAACGCGGCTGCCGATCATACCGCCCAGTGCGGCGCCGCTGCCGGCGAGAATCGCGATGTCCTGCACGTCTTTGCCCTTGGTTCCACCCTGCGAGATTTGGCCCTCGTTGCCTGCCACGCGCTGGCCGGATTCGTCGGAGTCAACGGAGTTGACCTTCGGCGTAAACTTCACCACGCGGCCGCTGTTCATGGTCAAGGTCTCAAGGCGAATTGCCATCTGGCCGCGCCCTTTGACGCGTCCCGGGCGTTGCACCCGCACCACTGATCCGGTAACATGCGTGCCGACGGGAACCAGAATCTGCCCGCCCGCTGCGATGGGGCTGGCGGTGGTGAGGTAGACATAATCGCCTTCCTGCGCGGTACGGCTGCTGACGGTGTTGTTCATCCTCAGCAATACGTGCGCACCCTTGGGGATCTCCATTGTTTGCGCCTGGGCGGTAGCAGATAGGATCATGACGAATGCGAAGCGCTTCATAGTAAAACTCCCACCTTTGTTCTATCATGCTTTGCTATTATGTACAATTCCATCATGCTGAATTTACTTCGCTGCGCGGTTGCGCTGTCCCTTCCGCTGGCAGCCGCCGACCCTTTTCTTGCCGGCGTGGCCAAGGCGGATATTACGCCCACGGCGTATGGGCCGATGTACGGCTACGCAAATCGCAAGTGCGGGCCGGCTGTTGGCGTGCATGATCCGCTGTTCGCCAAAGCGCTTGTGCTGCAGGCTGGCGCGTCGCGAATGGCGATTGTGACTTTCGACCTGGGCAGCATTATCGCGCCGGAACTGCGTAAGCGTATTGCGGAAAAGTTGAACATTCCGGTGGTGCTGCTGGCTGCCTCGCATAGCCATTCCACACCGCAGTATTTGAATCCGGACGCTGCGGCCGCGCCTTCGGCGTATCAGGTGGAGATGGAGAACAAAGTCTTTGCCGCTGTGGAGCAGGCCTCGAAATCGATGTCGCCAGCGAAGATCGGCATCGGCCGCGGCGAAATGCGGTTGGGGTACAACCGGCTGCTGCCGCGCGAGGACGGCCGGGTTCGTGCTCTGTTTGACAATCTGGAGCGCGTGCCATATGGACCGGTGGATCCGGGCTTCGATCTGCTGCGCGTGGATGACATGGACGGGAATGCGAAGGCACTGCTGGTGCATTATGCGGTGCATGCTGTTGTGCTGGGGTCCACCAACTGCAAGTATTCGGCGGATTATCCGGGTGTGATGCAGTCAAAGGTGGAGGCTGATTGGAAGGGCGTGCAAACCATGTTCGTGCAGGGCGGGGCAGGGGACATCAACCCGCTGTTCATGGCGCGCAAGGGCATTGAGGCTGAGGATTTCGAAGTCACCCGCAAGATGGGCGAACTGCTGGCGGCCGAAGTGTTGAAGGCGGCGAAGACCATTGCTACGAAGGTCCCGGCCAAGCCGTCGATTGTGAGCGCGTCGAATCTGCTGACGTTGAAGGACCGCTGGGAGCCGGATAAGGCGCTCGAAATCGGCATCAGCACTGTGTTGATCAACGGCGAAATCGGCATCGCGGCAACGCCGGGCGAGGTGTTTCACAAGCTTCAAGTGGATTGGAAGACGGGCGCCGATGTGCCGTATCCGCTGTTCTACGGCTACACCTATTCGAGCGGCGGACAGTGGGCGGGATACATTCCCGACCTGCGATCCGCGGCCTATGGCGGCTACGGAGCTGATGCTTCAACACGCGTGGAAATCGGCGCTGGCGAAAAGGTGCTGGAGCAACACCGGATGAATCTGTTCCGGCTGCGCGGCATGTGGCTTGGCGCGCCGGGTAAACCATGATCTTAGGGCGAGCCGAGGCTCCTCCGAGTTACATTCCAGTCCCAAAGGGCCCCTTTGCCGTTCCGCCGGTGAAGGATTGCGAAGAGGTTGAGCTAAGCCTGGTCTTACCTACTTTCCGGGAAGCGTTGAACATTCAGCCGATTCTGCGATTGATCGCCGGAACGTTGAAAGCCGTGCCGGGGCTGTGCTTCGAAATCATCGTGGTGGATGATAATAGCCAGGATGGGACGGCGCAACTGGCCTTGGACGAGTCTGTTCATCTCCCCGAAGTCCGTGTGATGCGGAGGGTGGAAGAAAGTGGTCTTGCGACGGCGGTGATTCGCGGCTGGCAGGTCTCGCGCGGCAGAGTCCTGGCGGTGATGGATGCTGACCTGCAACACCCTCCAGCGGTGTTGACAGCGCTTGTGCAACAGATCAGGGGAGGCGCCGATCTGGCCATTGGAAGCCGCCACGTGGCAGAGGGCGGTGTGAGCTACTGGAATCTCGGCCGCCGAATCATCTCGCGCACTGCACAGTTGATTGGACTGATTATTCTGCCTGAGGTTGTAGGGCGAATTAGCGATCCGATGAGCGGCTACTTTATGCTGCGGCGTGAGGTTGTGAGCGGCAGATTGCTGAACCCCACAGGATATAAGATTTTGATTGAGGTGGTGGCGCGGGGTAACGCGGCAAAGATCGCGGAGGTTGGCTACGTCTTCATTGAGCGGCGGCAAGGCGAAAGCAAAGTTTCGGCGGCAATCTACTTCCAGTACTTCCAACATCTATGCCGGTTGCGGCTTCACTTCATTCAGGAGTCGAGGCTCATTCGCTTCTGTCTTGTGGGTTTGAGCGGCATGGTTGTGGATATGGCTTTGCTCTATTGCCTGAGCGATCCTGGCATGCTTGGCTGGGGGCTGACGCGCAGCAAAGTCATCGCCGCGGAAGCGGCCATCGTCAGTAACTTCATCTGGAACGATTTGTGGACATTTAGAGACTTACTGGACGGACAGGATACGCTGGCGCGGCGGTTCCGCCGGTTTCTGAAATTTAACGCCATTTGCCTGATGGGACTTGCGCTTAATTTGGTTATACTGAATATCTTGTTTAACTGGTTCCACATGAACCGCTACGTGGCAAACGTGGCGGCGATCCTGGCTGTTACGATGTGGAATTACCGAGTGAACCGGGCGTTCGGCTGGCGCTCTTCGCACTAAGAATAAGGCAGTATTCCGGGCCTATTGAATGTTGATGGTAACCGTGTGCGAAACTTGTCCGTCCACCGTCAGCACTACCTTCGATTCGCCGCTACCGCGCAGATTGAGAATTAGCCCCACGTTGACCTGGTCGAGGCCCGCGAACTGCAGCTTTGAGCCGGCATACTAAACGGGCACGCTGATGCCATAAACCGGGGACAGCCCGCATGTTTCCGCAGTCTCGCCACCCATCCGAATTTGCCGTCGACTGCTCTATTTAGGGATCCGAGGTTTCACACAGCCAACCTGTTCTTGTTCACTCCACGATATGGAAGTATTACGGGCCTATTGAATGTTGATGGTGACGGTGTTCGAAACTTGTCCGTCCACCGTCAGCACTACCTTCGATTCGCCGCTACCGCGCAGATTGAGAATTAGCCCCACGTTGACCTGGTCGAGGCCTGCGAACTGCTGCTGTGGGCCGGCATACGAAACGGGCACGCTGACGCCGTTGATGGTGACTGAGACTTTGTCGAGCGAACTTCGATTGCGGAGACCGGTGCCATAGAATGTCACGTATACCGGAGTATCGAGCCCAACATCGATGGGCACTGAGGTGCAGTTTCCGCTGGCATTGCACTTGAATACATCCACGGGCGCCTGCAACCGCGGATTCGCCGCCTGTGTGCGGATCGCCGTTGCCGCAGCGACTCCAGCGCCCGTGCCGCTCATGCTGAACAATGTGGGTGCCACGGTTTGAATCGTGGCCGGGCCTGTTTGTGAACCTGCCGTCACGGTGGCGACCCCGGCCGCAGTGCCTGTGGGGACCACGAAGTTGATCTGCCCGGCGGAGGTGTAGAGCACGGTGGCCGGCCGAGAGACTGCGGCGGAATCCTGCACGGTCACAGGTCCTGAAAGGTTTGTTCCGAAGATGGAGGCGATGGAATCGGGCGCGATGGCAGCACTCGGCGCGGCCGCCGATTGCAAAGTGAAGGCGCCGATGACTGTGTAGTAGCGCGCCATCCAGTAGGGCAAAATGTAGTCGATGCCTGCCGATTCAATTGTGCCGTTGCCGCCGGCGGCGAGCAGAAACGGAGTGCGCTGCCAGAGGAAGTCGCTTGGCGGCCGCATCCCTACCGGCACTGGATTGCAGGCCTGACTTCCGCATACTGGCACCTTGCCGTTTAAGTCGAGATACACATCGCGGCGGGCGCGTTGCAGCCAGGCGTTGAGCAGCGACACAATCTCTGCATCGCGGGCCGCATTGGGGCCGTTGAGTGCGCGGTCGATGACATCGAAGAAAGCATTCTGGTGATTGGCGGTGTGGTTGCGGATTACGTCATATGCGAGTTGATAGGCGGATTTCCTGCTGCCCGTTTCAAGCCTCAGCAGGTTGTAGAGGCTGATGAAGTCGAGGTTGAACTTGAAGTAGGAATCGTCGTTGAGGGTTTCGATCGCAACGGGCGGGAGCACGGCCGACGAAAGGGAACTGCTCTGAGACGCATATTCGCTGGCGTATTTCGCGGGATTCATGTGGGCGCCGATTTGCAGGATGGTCAACATCTGATCGGGCCGGATGATGAACGTGGTGCTGATGCTGCCATCGGGCATGGTGACGGTCCACAGATGCTTCAGCAGGAAGTCGATGTGGCGCGAAGCCAGCGCAGCGATGGAGTCCTTCAGCGGGCCTGCGTCGAGCATATCGTACGCCACGGCGAGGCCGAAGAACACTCCTGAATATTGATCGCGCGATGTGTTGCCGACCCAGAGGGTCCCGGGTTGCGCGCCGTTGTGGATGCCGTTGTGAGATTCTTCGCTTTGAATGCCGGCGGCGTAGGGCGAGTTCGCAGAGAACTGGCAGCGGGCCAAAAGATCGGTGCCCGTGACGTCGGTCAAGGCCTGGATGCCGGCCACTGCTTTCGTGATGTTAGCCAGCGCATCGGCTGCGCGCGTGACTTTATATCGGAAGGCTTCGGCGGCAAGGTAGTGGCCGGTCCAAATGGCTGAGTCTCCGCAGCGCGTGTAGCCTGTGATTTGATCGGAGCCGGGGGCGGCAAACACCGGGTCGGCGATGGTGCCGAAGGGCATGTGCCGCGCCTGGATGTTGGCTGAGATGGCTACGGCGTCGGCGTCCGCGGCTATTGCCACGGATGCCGGCAAGCAGAAAAGCAGCGCGATCCAGAGATACTTACTGGGGCGCGAGGTTGAACGTCTTTGGTGCGAATGGTACATAGCGGTAAGCAATGGTGTCTCCAAATCCCGCCTGGCTTACGGTCAGCAGATATTCGTTCAAAGTGGAAAGATCCAGGCCGGTAATCTGGCTCAGATCGACATCGATTTCAGTCGACGTCACGCTGGTGATGGCCGTCGCTGGAACCGGAAAATTACCGTAGTCGTACGAGCCTAGCACAACCAGCGGTGTGTCGGCGGTGAACAGGCCTTTGATGGCCAGGATCATGTTCTTATTGGCTCCAACGGATTGTACGGTGGTGGAGATCACCGGCGTAATGCTGGTCAGATCGCTATAGGCTGGGGGAGACACAAGATAAATCTGGCCGTTGCATTCGGTAAGTTGCTTGCCGACTGTTACATCTACCGTATATGTGATTGTACCTTGCGGAAACAAGTCACCCACATTCGAGAATTGAGGCAACTGCACATAGTCGCCCGGATTCAAATCGGAATTGAACGACACATTGTCGAAGCTAATGGAGGTGCCGTTATCGCTGGAAACGGAGCCGCCGAAAACAGTTCCGCTGCGCAGCAGGCTGGTAGCAATAAAGGTTGCGAATACGTTGCCCTGCACCGCGTGGACCTGCACAACACCCGGCGCCGGCGGTGGCGCGGAGGCCTGTGGCGCGGCTACCGCCGCTCCCCGGCTTAATTTGCCTGCCCGCAATGTGCCCACTTTATGACCTGTCGCTGTTTCGCGTGCTTGAACGGTGCGCTGCGTGGTGGTTGGTGGTTGCGCGTTGGCTGTCGCCGCGGCAATTCCAATAAACAAAATGGAAAGTGCAAGAGTCATTGTTTTTATTGCTTCGATGGCCTTGCCATTACCAGTGTGACGCAGCAGCAGTATACCGCGTTTCAATCGCGTGATAGTCTATAAGTCTCCATGAAAAGACTGGTCATAACCCTTGTCGCGGCCATCGGCGCATTCCTTTGGATTCCGGTGCATCCTGTCCGCGCGCAGCAGAAGAAAGCCGCACCCGCGCCGCCCATCAAACCGAAACCGGAAGAGTTGCGGCAGATCCAGGGCAAGGTGGACGAACTGGACTTGCTGGTGCGCGGGCTGCAGGCCAAGAGGCTGGATGAGAAGCTGATGGCCGATGTTGAAGTCTACTTGAAGTCGGGCCGGTTCCTGTTGGAGTTCTCCGATACGTTTTTCACGCAGGAGGGCATCACTCAGTCGCTGACTGTGCTAGACCAGGGCATTGCGCGTGCGAAGCTGCTGCAGAAGGGCGAGCATCCGTGGGTGGAGGCGAAGGGGCGAAAGATTTACGGCTACCATTCGGCGCTCGATGGGTCTGTTCAACCTTATGGAGTGACGGTGCCGGAATCTTACGATGGCACGAAGCCCGCGCGTTTGTATGTGTGGCTGCACGGTCGCGATCAGGTGTTGAGCGAGGCGCGTTTCATCGCACGGTTTCCTGCACCGAACAAAGGCCTGACCTATGCGGCGGCCGACGTGGGGCAGATCATTGTGGATTGCTATGGGCGCTGGAACAACGCCAACCACTGGGCGGGCGAAGTGGACGTGTTCGAAGCGATTGAGCAAGTGAAGGCGCGATATAAGATTGACCCCGACCGCGTTGTGCTGCGCGGATTTTCACTAGGCGGCGCCGGGGCATGGCACGTTGCGCTGCATCATCCTTCCGATTTCGCGGCTGCCGAGATTGGCGCCGGAACCTGGCCGCGGCGCTCTTCGATGCCGGGCTTTCCGCCCTATCAGCAGGCCACTTTGCGCATCTGGGAGAACATTATCGACTGGTCTTTGAACGCGTTCAATTTGCCGTTGGCGGCACACGATGGCGATAGCGATTCTGGCGCATCCGGCTTGCCGGCGATTCCGGGCGAGGTGAATCGCGGGCAGTTAGAATCGTCGCTGCGGTCTCGTGCGCAACTGGAGCGCGAGGGCTTTAAGTCGGAGGGAGATCCCAACTATTTGCGGGTGACGGGGACGCCGGCGATCTATTTGATTTCGGCTAAGACTGGTCATAGCATCAGCCTGTTGGTGCGAACGCAGGTGGATGAGTTTTTGAAAGAGCATGGGGACAAGGGGCGCGGCTCGCCGGATCATATCCGGTTTCTTTCTTACACGACGCGCTACAACAAGTCGCACTGGGTTTCGTTTGAGGGCTTGGGCAGGCATTACGAGCGGGCAGAGATCGATGCCGTGCGCGATGCTGCGCGCAAGCAGTATACGATCACGACGAAGAACCTGACGCGGTTTGTGCTGCGCGAGATGAATTCGGCCGCGGGTTTGAAGATCGATGGCCAGACGCTTGCTTTGAAGCCTGCGGCGGAGATTGCGTTTGAAAAGCAGGGCGCTGCGTGGAAGGTGGCCAAGGGTAAGCCGGCAGGATTGCTGAAGACCCACGCGCTGCAGGGGCCGATCGATGACGCGTTTCTCGATCCGTTCCTGCTGGTGCGGCCAACCGGCACGCCGTGGAACAAAGCCGCGCACGAGCAGTCGCTGCGCATACTGGCGCGGTTCGATCGTGTGTATGCGCGGTGGTATCGTGCTCATCCGCGCGTCAAGGATGACAAGGACGTGACCGCAGAGGACTTCAAGAAGTATAACGTGGCGTTGTTTGGAGATCCGGGGAGCAATCGCTGGATTGGGAAGATGAACGCCGGTGGGAAGCTTCCGGTGCGTTGGACTAGAGATGCGATCAAAGCAGGAGAGCAGAGTTTTGCGGCGGCTTCGCATCTGCCGGCGCTGGTTTATCCGAATCCGTTGAACCCTGGGAAGTATGTGGTGTTCAATTCCGGGTTGACCATCGATGAGAAGGAATATCAGATGGACTACAGTATGCCGAAGCTGGGCGACTATGCCATTCTGAAGGTTGTCGATGGGGTGGATCAGCCTGAACCCGCGTTGGCCGGGTTGTTCGATGAGACATGGAAAATAACGGCTTCAGGAAAGTAGTCATGAGAACAGCCTTGGACAGGCGAATCGCATGTCCTACCCATGGAAGCGCAATGCTTTCAATGGTAGGACAGGCGATTCGCCGGTCCAACTCGCTTGCAAGCGCATTTTTGCTTTCGCGGCTCGGTGTGTTGTTTCTCGCCAGTCTCGTGGCCCAGGCGCAGGAGATTCGCTTTTTCAACGAGGGACTTCCCTTTGTGCTGGAGAATTCCCCCACGCCGCGGAAGCACATGATTGAAACCATGCCCGGTGGCGTGGCGGCCTTTGACTTCAACAATGATGGCAAACCCGACATCTTCTTCGCCAACGGCGCGGCAATTCCTGCGCTGCGCAAGGATGGGCCCAAATACTGGAACCGGCTGTATCGCAATGACGGAGACTTCAAGTTCACAGACGTCACGGAAAAAGCCGGGCTGAAAGGCGAGGGCTACTCTAACGCCGCGGCGGCGGGTGACTTCAATAACGACGGTCACGTTGATCTGTTCGTGGGCGGCGTGTACCACAACATCCTCTACCGCAACCGCGGCGATGGCACATTTGAGGATGTCACGACGAAATCAGGCATCACCAGCGACCGCTGGACCGCCGCCGCCGGTTGGTTCGATTTCGATAACGACGGGCTGCTGGATCTCTTCGTGGTCAACTACTCCAAGTGGGATGCCTCCATGGACCGCTTCTGCGGCGACGCCGCGCGCAACCTGCGCATCTACTGCCATCCGAAATACTTTGAGCCCATCTCAAACCAGCTGTTTCGCAATCGCGGAGATGGCACGTTTGAAGATGTCACCGCCAAGTCAGGCATCGGTCGACATCGCGGCCGCGGCATGAGTGTGGCTTTTGCCGATTACGATGGCGATGGCTTCATGGACGCCTTCGTGACCAACGACAACCTGCCCAACTTCCTTTTCCACAACAAAGGTAATGGCACCTTCGAAGAGGTGGCGCTCGATTCTGGCGTGGCTCTGAACGATACAGGCAAACCGGTAGCCAGCATGGGCGCGGACTTCCGCGACGTGGACAACGATGGTCTGCCTGACATCGGATTCACTGCTTTGTTCGGCGAGACATTTCCGTTCTTTCGCAACCTTGGCAAACGCATGTTTCAGGATGCGACTTATTCGAGCAAAATCGGCAGTGCCACGGTAAAGCTGAGCGGCTGGGGCATCGGTTTCTTCGATTTCAACAACGACGGCTGGAAGGATCTGTTCACGGCAAATGCGCATGTGAACGATCAGGTGGAAAGGACCGAGCCCACGGTCTACCGGCAGAGGAACACGGTCTTCCTCAACACAAGGAAGGCCCAGTTTCGCGCGGTGGAGGCGGGGCTGGATGCGGTGCGCGCGCATCGCGGCGTTGCGTTTGCCGATTTCGACGGCGATGGCCGCGTGGATGTGGTGGTTTCCGCCTTGGGCGAGCAGGCCGAATTGTGGCGCAACGTCAGCGAAAACCAGAACCGCTGGCTGAACGTGAAGCCTACCGGCACAAAGTCCAACCGCGACGGGATTGGCGCCATTGTCCGCGTTGCCGGCCAAACCAATCACATGACCAGTGCGGTGGGTTACGCCTCATCCAGTTTGGACGGGGTCCACTTCGGCGTGGGAGGCCTGCAAACCGTGGATGTGGAGGTGCGCTGGCCCAGCGGACGTATCACCCGCCTCGTTAAGGTGGAGACAAACCGTTCTATTATTATCAAAGAAGAGTAACTCCATTCATGTCCATTTTGTTTTGGCTGCCACTGGCCATCGTCTCACTACCGTTGTGCGCGCAGTTAGATCCGGCTGTGGAATCGCAGCAGGCCCGCCAGATGATGGCCGAAGGCCGCTATGCGCAGGCCGTCCCCATCTATGACCGGCTGGTGAAGTCCATGCCCGCCAACCCCGGCCTGCGGCTCAATCTGGCCATGGCGCTGCACCTTTCGGGCGAAGATGCGAAGGCGATTCCGCACTTTGAGGCGGTGCTGAAACAGCAGCCCACCGTCCTGCCGGCGCTGATGTTGCTTGGGGCATCCTACCTGCGCACCGGAAGTCCGGCCAAGGCTGTGCCGGTTCTTGAAAAGGCCATGACCATTGCACCGGACGACCTGCAGGGCCGCGCCATGCTGGCCGATGCGCTGCTGATGCTGGAACGTTACTCCTCAGCCATTCCGCATCTGCGTAAATTGGCCACCGCTGAACCGGCCAATCCGCGGGCCTGGTTCGGATTGGGGCGTGCTTATGAGTCGGTAGCCCAAGGCGCCTTTGATACCCTGGAAAAGTCCGCACAGAATTCTCCGTGGTGGCTGATGCTGGCGGCTGAGGCGCGGTTGAAGCTTGGCCGCAACACCGCTGCCTTTACACTGTATCGCGCCGCTTTGGAAAAGCAGCGGCAGTTTCGCGGCGCGCACTCTGGCCTGGCAGAGGTCTATCGCAAGACCGGACATGCTGACTGGGCTGCCACCGAAGAGGAGCTGGAAAAGAAAACTCCTCCCCCGGCATGTGCCACGGCCGTCAGCGAATGCCACTTTTTGAAAGGGCGGCAGGAACAGGCATTGCAAACCGCGCTGCTGCGTAAGACCCCGGAGTCGCTCTACTGGCAGTCGCGCGCGGCCAATGAACTGGCGCGCGATGCGTTCTCCAGGCTCGCCGCGCTGCCTCCGTCGGTGGAATCGCATCAGGTGATGGCCGAACTCCATCGCAACATGGGCCGGCACAGCGAATCCATTGAGGAATGGAAGGCCGCCTTGGTCATGGCCCCGGACGATACGCGCCTTCAACAGGAGCTGGCCACCTCTGTTTACCTCAGCCGCGACTATCCGGCGGCGGAGAAGATGACTCGCGGCCTTCTGGCAGCCGATCCAGCTGTCCCCGAGCTCCACTTCATTCTCGGCGACTCCCTCATGAACCAACAGCAGCCGGAGCAGGCGCTTGAGCCGTTGACCAAGGCGGTCACGCTTCGTAAGGCGTATCCAGCGGCGCACGCCGTGCTCGGCCGGGCGTTGCTTCAGATCGGCCGGGCCAAGGATTCCATTCCCCACCTGCTGGCCGCTTTAGCGGTGGATTCAGATGGCAGCATCCACTTTCAGCTAAGCCGCGCCTACCGCGAAACCGGACAGGATGCGAAGGCGGCCGAAGCTCGGAAAGTGTACGAATCGTTACAAAAGACAACGGTTGAGGCAGAGCCAGCCATCTCCGAACCGCGCCCCTGAACTTGTTGAAATCATTCGCAAAAAGGGATATGAAATATGGAAAATGGTAGATTGTGGACCAGCCGGGGCATATTTGTCCGTAAACGTAAAAAAGCCGTAACAGTTCAGGTACCTTGGTCGAATTAGCTGGACAAAACCAGCCTGATCGTTTATCGTAGGGTGGATGAGTGCGGAGCCAACTCGCGGCAGAGGCCAATCCAGAGCAGCGGCAAATCGCCATGAG
>CAIRSA010000384.1 GCA_903881085.1 uncultured Acidobacteriia bacterium | reverse complement strand
TGAGCAGTCATCTGCCTCTCACCGAGCCGCGCGCGTAAGCAAGCGGTTCCATGTTAGTTGCCAAAGTAATTCGCGACCAATTCGCCGATGCGACCGATGGCGTCTTCCAGATACGGCCCCATCCCATAATGTTTCGCCGTAAAAACAACCACGATCACATTGCGTTTTTCGCTTTCGAAGATCCCCGCGTCGTTGCCAATGTAGGGCAGAAAGTCGCCGGTCTTATGAGGAATGCGGAAGCCCGATGCATACCGCGGCAGGCGGCTGGAATAGACCTGGGCGCGCATGATGCGCAGCATCTCGTCGCTGGCCTGTTTGCTCACCATCTTGCCGGTGGCGATTTTTTCGAGCAGGCGGCCTATGTCGTGCGGGCTTGCGAGGCCGAACGGCGTCTTGGATTCGCGATGAAATTCGGCGGCGCTTGGCGCGGCGCGCAGGGCGGCGAACCAGCGACTGGCGGGGCCCGTGGCCTGGATGGTTGAGAAGCTTTCGTCGTGCATGAACTTCGTGACGGGCTCCGTGCCACCCACTTTGGCGAAGAGTAAGTCGGTGGCGGTGTTGTCGCTGACGATGGTCATCAGCGTGAGCAGATCGCGGATAGAGAAGGTTGCGCCAGGATCGAGCGAGCGCATCACTCCAGTGCCAGGGCGCTTGTCTTCGTCCTTCAGCGTGATGCGGTCTTCGAGTTTGAATTTACCCTGCTCTATCTGGCGGAAGGCTTCGGCCATAAGTGGGATCTTGATCACGCTCATGGTATCCATCTGGCGGTCTGCGTCAAGCATGATCTCTTCGCCCGTTTCCAGGCATTTAATATAAATTCCCCATTGGGCATTGACGGATTTCGTAATTCGCTCTATATTCGCTTTGAGGCGCACCTGCGCTTCAAGGGGAAAAGCCAGTAACAACAGCAGCAACCAGCGGGATGGTGTCATTGCATCATTATCGCCGCTAAAAGGAGAACTATGGTAACGCAGGAAGCAATTGACCATTTCAAAGGGCAGCTGCGAGGCGCAGTGATCGAGCCTCAGGACGCTACTTACAATGACGCCCGTAAGGTTTATAACGGGATGATAGACCGCAAGCCACGTCTGATCGCCAAGTGCGTGGACGTGGCCGATGTGATGGCCGCACTCGCATTCGGGCGCGAAAGCGGGCTGCGCGTTTCCGTGCGCGGCGGAGGTCATAACGCCGGCGGACTCGGGCTTTGCGACGGCGGGCTGGCGATCGATCTTTCGGCCATCAGCTACGTGCATGTGAACCCGGCGGCGCGCACCGTGCGTGTTGGAGGAGGCACGAAATGGGGCGATGTGGATCACGCCACGCATGCGTTCGGACTGGCGGTGCCATCTGGGATTATTGCCTCGACCGGCGTTGGCGGGCTGACGCTCGGCGGCGGACTCGGGCATCTGACGCGCGGTTGCGGGCTGACGATCGATAACCTGCTGGCGGCCGACGTGGTGCTGGCCGATGGCTCGTTCGTGGTGGCCAGCGCTGAGGAGAACAGCGATCTGTTCTGGGCGCTGCGCGGTGGTGGCGGGAACTTCGGTGTAGTCACTTCGTTCCTATTCCAAGCGCATCCGGTTTCGATGGTGTGCGCCGGGCCGATGCTTTGGGAGATGGAGCAGGCGGCCGATGTGATGAAGTGGTATCGCGAATTCATTCTGACTGCGCCGGAGGCGGTGACCGGGTTCTTTGCGTTCATGACGGTGCCGCCGGGACCGCCGTTTCCGGAAGCGCTGCACTTTAAGAAAATGTGCGCCATTGTGTGGTGCTGCAATACTTCGATGGAGGCGGCTAATGCAGCGTTTGGCGAACTGCGCAGCAAGATCCCGCCGGCATTCGAGTTCTTTGTGCCGATGCCGTTCCCAATGCTGCAAGGCATGTTCGATGGGCTTTATCCGACCGGGTTGCAGTGGTATTGGAAGGCCGATTTTGTGAAGGAACTGCCGGATGCGGCCATCGACCTGCACGTTGAGTTTGGCAAGCAGATGCCGACGCTGCATTCGTCGATGCACATGTATCCGATCAATGGCGCCGCGCACCGGCCTTCGAGCACCGATACGCCTTGGAGTTATCGCGATGCGACGTGGAGCACTGTGATTGTGGGCGTGGATCCGGATCCCGCTAACAAAGATGCGATCACGGATTGGGCGAAGCGCTATTACGACGCGCTGCACCCGTATGGCGCGGGCGGGGCGTATGTGAACTTCATGATGGAAGAGGGCGAGGATCGTATTCGGGCCACATACCGCGATAACTATACGCGGTTGGCGGCGGTAAAGGCGAAGTACGATCCGACTAACTTCTTCAATGTGAATCAGAACATCAAGCCGGCGGTGTAATGTCGTGAGGGGACAGCCCGCGCAGTCCGCGCGCTTCGCTTGGGACAGCGAGGGCAGTCCCTAGGCCGCCCGCTGTTCAGATCCGCTTAGTTGGCACCTGCGCGCCGGTCTGGATGCGCCAATCGTTCAGGCGGGCGCGCAGTTCGCGGGCTTTTTCGGGCATCAATGCCGCGAGGTCGTTTTTCTCGCTGGGGTCGTCCTTCAAATTGTAGAGTTCCAAGTGGCCGTCTTCGAAGTATTCCAGCAGCTTCCATTCGCGAGTGCGGATGGCGCTTACAGGTGTGGTGGTGGGGTAGTAGTGCGGATAGTGGAAGAAAAGTTCGTCGCGGTCCAGCTGCGCGGAGGGCTGTTTTAACAGGGGTGCGAGGCTCTTTCCATAGACATCGGCGTTGTGTTTGGCGTCGCCCGCGAGGCCGGTCATTGCAAGCATCGTTGGATAGAGATCGGCTGAGACCACCGGCTCGTGCGAGACCTTGCCGGCGGGCGTGACACCGGGCCAGCGGATCATCAGCGGCACGCGCACGCCGCCTTCGTAGAGTGAGCCTTTGCCGGAGCGCAGGGGATAGTTATCCGTGATGTTCTGCTGGATGTAGCCGCCGTTATCGGAGTGGAAGATGACAATGGTGTTCTTCGCCAGGTTCAACTGGTCGAGCTTTGCCAGCACGCGGCCCACGCTTTCATCCAGGCTCTGCGTCATGGCCGCGTACTTCGCGTTCTTGTGACGCATGCCCGGCTTGATTTTCTTTTCGTACTTTTCGGCCATGCCTGGCTTGGCTTCGATGGGCGTGTGCACTGTGTGATGCGCGAGGTAGAGAAAGAACGGGCGGCCCTTGGCGTTGTCGATCACCTTCAGCGCTTCGTCCGTCAGCCGGTCAGTGAGATACTCGCCGGGCTTGCCGTTTTCCAGATGCGGCACATAGCGAAATTCACCGTTCGACTGCAAGGCTTTGTATGGATAAAAGTAAGTGGGCGGCGCGCCCCAGAACGTCCCGCCGATGTTGATGTCGAAGCCCTGCGTTTCCGGATAGAAGCCGGCGTTGCCCAAGTGCCACTTGCCGATGATGGCCGTGTAGTAACCTGCGTCGTGCAGCACTTCGGCGATGGTCACTTCTCCGTGCGGAAGGTTTTCTTTGGTAATGGGCGGTAGTAGCTTGCGGTTCGTCGCGGGGTGCTCGGCGTTTTCAAGCCACGTGGTCATGTGTAGCTTTGCCGGATGCTTGCCGGTCATGATGCTGGCGCGCGTGGGCGAGCAGACGGGCCCGGTGGAGCAGGCGTTGGTGAAGCGCACGGACTGCGTGGCGAAGCGGTCGAGGTTCGGCGTTTCGTGTAGGTCTGCTCCGTAGCAGCCGAGGTCTGACCAGCCGAGGTCGTCGGCGAGGATGAATACAATGTTGGGGCGCTGCTGCTGCGCTTGCGCGGTGCTGGCGGCGAGTAACGAGGCGAGCCATTGTCTGCGTGTCACCCTAGCAATGTAATATGAACGAGTGGTCCATCGCTACCTGCTGTTGAACAAACCTTACAATGTGCTGAGCCAGTTTACGGGCGAGCGGTCGCTGGCGCCGTATGTGAAGGTGCCCGAAGTGTATGTGGTGGGTCGGTTGGATGCCGATTCCGAAGGCCTCCTGTTACTGACCAGCGACGGGCCGCTGCAGCATCGTTTGAGCGATCCAAAGTTTGCGCATCCGCGCACGTATTGGGCGCAGGTGGAGGGCGTGCCTACAGAGGAGGCGATGGAGCAGTTGCGGCGCGGCGTGAAGGTGCAGGATTACATCACCCGGCCTGCGCAGGCGCGAGTGTTGGAGTCCGAGCCGAAGTTTCCGCCGCGCGATCCTCCGGTGCGGTTCCGCATGTCGATTCCGACATCGTGGATTGAGTTGATGTTGACCGAGGGGCGGAACAGGCAGGTGCGGCGCATGACTGCGGCGGTGGGGTTTCCCACGTTGCGACTGGTGCGCGTAGCGATTGGGGATTTGCGGCTGGGCGATTTAGCGGTTGGGGCGTGGCGGGATTTGACGGTGGGGGAATTAAAGTTAGTTAGAGGGCAGGTGAATCGCCCGCCCCACCCTTGAAAACACCGCGTTTCCGTGGGTGGCGCAGGCGACCTGTCCGCCGTAGCCTTGGCGAAGGAGGATTCGCCTGTGCGAATACTA